>JBHLPJ010000064.1:0-7155 GCA_048939565.1 Promethearchaeota archaeon | reverse complement strand
TTACTGCTCTCCAACCTTTTATCCTAAGTAGCTTAACAAGTTCACGCTCAGCACCATACCCTTTCTTCCGTCTTCCCTTGATTTCTTCTTTTAGGGATGCAGACTTGGGTTGTCTCTTATCAGACGTAGGCTAACCCTCCAGTATGAGAAAACTCGTAGTATATATTCAATATATCATCCTTAAAAGGATACGATCAGGGATCTTAACTACATTAGGATAAGAACTAGGAGAGAGGCTAGCTTAAGAAGACAGGCCGCTATAAAGATTGTAGCCCAAGCTGTTTCACTCCAGCGTCTTACCTTGGCCCCATCGAGAATACTGACTGGCATTAGATTGAACCAAGCCAAATCAACGCAGAATGTTGAACCAAGTATACCGATGAGGAAGATATCAGGATTCATTGATAAGAACGCCATAAGAATCAGTGAGATTCCCATTATCGCGTTTGCAGTAGGGCCAGCCAAAGCTATTTTTCCATATTCCTCCTGCGTAATTCTGTCATCTTCGTCCAAATAAATCATTACAGCTCCAGGAGCAATAATTCTGAAAGGAAGTATTGTTGAGAGCAGCGTCAAATACGAACTATATCTTACCAATCTGAATTCAGCGTTATGTCCAAGTCTTCGAGCTATAAACTTATGAGAGAATTCGTGAAGGAAGAATCCCGATGTTATGACAACGATTAGGGCAATAATGAAAAAGGTACTCGCAGGGGGAATAATACCCGTGGGTAGATATGCATCTACTGGCAAAAACCAGCTGAAGAGGAGCGGAAATAGCGTCAATTCGACGAATATAACCATAAGAATTCCGCCAAAAAGGTGCAAAATCTCATTCCTTGAGAAAGCATAACCCATCTGGCTCTTTGCGTCTATCAGCCTTCCTCTCAAAGGGAGTCGAAGTTGAGGGGCAGTATTCGGATCAGAACTAGTCGCTTTCCGAGGTTTCTTGTTCACCGCTTTGGACCCGAAAAACTCAGGCATCGTGTGTGAAGAATAGCTCCCCTTGGCGTAATTATCAGACCTAAATGATATACTTGCCCTTTTCCCGCAATAATTACAGCCTATCAAGCTATTAAAAGCGCCAAGCATATACATGATCTACACGACACCTAATAGAGATTCATTTGTTTAAAAATATAGTGCCAAGAATGGAACAGAAAAGATCCTTGTTGCGACATCTAGAACAAGAGTATGAGCGATGGCGTTTCTCAGAAGCTTGTAGAAGGTTTTGGAAAAAACAAGTATTTATGTTAAAACTCACAAATAGGTAATTAGTTTCCTATTTGCGAGATGAATCAGATTGAAGGATAGTTTTACGCCAAAAACCAGAATCATCAATATACCTGGAAGCTCCTTTAAGGTTCAATTAGGGAGAGAAGGTGGTTGGGTAATTAGAATCATGAGAGGCTTGAATATTATTTCGACGGTTCCCATAGAAGAGGAAAGCTTGGTACCCAATAATATTGTAACAATCATTCAGACTAATCTTTCGGGCAGGTTCATGCCGATCTCGCCCTATCAGATCTCCCGAGCGGTATCGCAGCTTTTGAACGATGTAGAAACCGGCTGGATACCCCCTGAAGAAAAGCCAATAACAGAATATGCTGGAGAAGAAGAGGAAGCAGCTTTATCCGGAGAAATTTCAGTTGATTCTGAGGCCACAGAAATTCCCGAAGCTAAAACCGAAATCGGCAAAAGCATCGAAGATGAAACAGCAGATGAAAGCCAATTAAAGAAAGAAGAAGAGATAGTTTCGCCAAAAATGAGAATGCCCACTGTACTGACACTTCTTGGTCTGGCAGGAAAAGAAGAGGAAGAAGAGGAAGAAGAGGAAGAAGAGGAAGAAGAGGAAGAAGAGGACGAAGAGGAAGAAGAGGACGAAGAGGACGAAGAAGACGAAGAGGACTAAGAAGAGAATGAAAGAAAAAAATTCGATTGATATTCTTCTTTCCGAGAATAGGGGATGATTAAACCTTCGATTTGATGAAAGCCTCTATCTTATCAAAAGCAGATTCCAATGTCTCTGGCGGCGGAAGGAAAACCATTCTAAAATGACCTGCACCGTATGTCTCACAAAAGCCGGACCCAAATACAACAACAACTCCCGTTTTAGCCAATAGGTCCAGTACAAAATCTTTGTCATCTTTCCATGAGTTTCCGAGAACCTCGATTTTTGGAAACGCATAAAACGCTCCCTTGGGCTCAGCACAACTTAGACCTTCGATTTCATTAAGTCGTTTGTATGTAAGGTCTCTCCTTTTTCTTAGCTTGTCAACAAGTTCTTTGACATGATTCTGTGGTCCTCTTAGAGCTGCTATTCCGGCATGCTGCGCAGGTGCACTTGCGCACAATCGGATGCGACCTTCCTTTTCTATATGTTCCCGGAGCTCACTAATCTTATCTTCAGGATCGTGGAAGTACATATATCCTAGACGCCACCCAGGAACTAAATACACCTTGGAAAATCCGTTGAATCCGATAACCGGAAGATCTCCAGCTATGGATGCCGTGCTCACAGCGCGATCTTCATATACGATTCTATCATAGATTTCGTCGCTCAAGAGAAGTAAATCGTTTTCGCCCGCAATGTCTATCATCTGCTTTATGACTCTTTCAGAATATAGTGATCCGCAAGGATTGTTTGGGTTTATCACAACAAGCGCCCGAGTTTTACCTGAGATTTTTGACCTGAGATCATCAATGTCGGGTTGCCAGCCATCTTCCTCGATACATCTGTAAGTTACTGGTTCTATCCCGAAAAATTTCGCGTAACTGATATAAGGCGGATAACTAGGTCCAGGAATCAGGATTTCGTCTCCCTGGGCTGCTATCGCTGCCATAACAAAGGCTAATGCCTCAGATATACCTGCTGTAATAATTATGTCCTCTGGAGTTAGGCTTCTAATTCTGTTATAATTCTTCTCTTTCTCGACAATAGCTGATCTAAGTTCTTCCACACCTTTAGAATGAGAATAGCCATTATATCCATCTCTTACAGCTTGTATAATGGCTTCTTTCATGTATTCAGGAGTATCAAAGTCGTACCTTATTGGATCTCCAATATTCAAATAGAGCATTTTCATTCCTTGTTTCTCTAGTTTCTCGGCGGAAACAACGATATCTCTAATAGCGTATTTTATTATCTTCACTCGTTCATTAACAAAGACCATTATCATCCACCAGAACCTATTGGGACTTATGCGATTAAGTGATACAATAGTCACGAGATATTAAATTATCGGTCTAACATCAAAAAAATGAGAACGGTTGGAATCGACCGTTTATCAGTGCATGCTGATCAAGAATAACGCGATTAGCTCCAGTCTTAACCTCGCTTCCATTGACGATAAGCGAGTTCAATATCTCTGCCGGTTACTGTTTTCCGTTTAGCATGCCTAGCTAATTCCTCGGCTCGTCTAGCGATTTCAAGTCCAAACTCTTCAAGGATAACGCCCAAAGCCTTTGCAGCCCTTTCTGATACTCTCTCCACATTTGCCTTTCGAATCAATCGATCCAAGGGTGCAAGAGGGATAATCCGTTCAGCCCGTTTTCTTGGCATAATAATTCACCTGTATTATGAAGATTTTTCTAGAATGTTCTTTCTATTTAAAGCTTTTTCTACCTTAAAATTCGCGATATTCGAGAAATAGGCGTCCAAACATGAAATAACACTAGTTTGAGCCTACAAATACCCCAAAAATAATGAGAAGGAACAAGTATGGAATTGCGATCTTTCGCTAATCATATTACTATTTAATTATCACCACAGGGAAACCATAAGAGTTTAATATTGAAGAATTGTATGACTATTTATTTAGTTGAATAACATATTGTAAAATATCTGTGACCTATTGGGGGGATAATTATGAAAATCGTTCTGACAGCCCCAGCGACTGAGATGAGTGACCATAACAAGAGAATATTTCTGGGGTTTGGAACATGCTTTCCACCGGCAATAATCCCTCCATGGTTCCTAAGACTCTTTTTCTATCCAAAGGTTAGTATTAAAAAGAATGGGGCTGCAAAATATGCACCTTATGGCCTTAGAAAGATTGAAGCAATATTAGTTAACGATGGGTTCAGGGATTATGACGTTGTTGTGGCACCTCCTGAAAAATTAGAGACGTTCGTAGGACCTGAAACCGGAGTTATTGGAATATCAACGATGGATCCCTTGGGATACGGACCTGTAAGTATAACATTTAGTGCGATTCTGGGAGGAAAAGCAACCACAAAAATAGAGTTTTACAAACTAATGAAAATGGTACGCAATCTGAAAAGCAGATACAAGCATTTGAAGATCATCGTCGGAGGTTCAGGTGCTTGGCAGCTTGAATTACATAAGAAATTACAGAAGCGTCTCGGTATAGATACGATAGTAACCGGAGAAGGTGATGACGAGGTTTTTTCTCTCTTTCAAAAAGCAATGAAGGGAGATTTCTTGCCAAAAAGACTTAACATGAACAGTCCCCCGCCTGAAAGAATAATTCCGATAAGAAATGCATCTATAGACGGGCTTATTGAAGTGTCCCGAGGTTGTGGAAGGCATTGTCAGTTTTGCTCAGCTGCTGCCAGAAAAAGGCAGGATATTCCGCTGGAAATCATAGTCAAGGAGATAGAAGTAAATATCCGAGAGAAATCTGGGGATCCAATCCTCCATGCTGAAGATGTTCTGATGTGGGGATCAAAGGACAACTTTCGACCAAATCGGAAAGCGGTAACAAAGCTATTTAAAACAGCTCTTGCTGTCCCTGGAACTAGGAGTGTCGGTGTAAGTCACGTATCATTAGCCGCTCCTGCTTCAGATCCTAAACTCATTTCTGAGTTATCTGAAGTCATGAGATTGGGTTCAGAACAGCTACGGTTCTTTGCAGCTCAAACAGGAATTGAAACAGGAAGTTCCAATCTCATTAAGCAGCTTATGAGAGCTAAGCCGCTTCCGTTCAAACCAGAAGAATGGCCAGAAGTTGTGAGGCAAGCTTTTGGCGTACTTAACGATAATCATTGGGTTCCAGCAGCAACAATAGTAATTGGATTACCTAAAGAGACTGCAGATGATGTTCAAAGAACTCTCGAACTACTAGATGATCTTAGGGATAATCTATCTCTTATGGTCCCGCTCTTTTTCATACCTATGAAGGGTGCGATACTAGCAAACGCAAAGGCCTTCGTTGCAAAAGAACTAGAGTACGCGCACTGGGAGTTATTTGTCAAATGCCTGGATCACGATTTAAGGCATGTATCCAATCTTGAAAAAGAGTATCTGAGAGGGCTAAGTCTAGTTAATTTGATCGTAGGCTTGGGGTTCAAGGTTTTTTCGAGATGGATACGCTTTAGAGCTCAGAAGCTTGACTTTCATCAAGCTTATAAGAAACTTAAGGTCAACATAGAAAAAGCAGCTACACCAAAGGCACTGACCGCCGAAGCATCCAATTAATAATCAAATCTTTGAATATCATCCCTTCCGAAATCGAAGTGCTTAAATTCGAGTTACAAATAGTATAACGTAAAGAACTATTTTAGCAGCAAATCTCAGGTATGAATAAATGAGATTGAGAAATGAATAATGGAAATTGAGAAAATCTTAATCTTGTCATCGTGAGAAAACGGGCTTATTGATTCTGGATGTGTTGCCCATGTATCTAACGATATGGCATGTGATTGCATCGATTATGCTTGGCATAATGGGTGATACCCTAATCATAATGTCGATTTTGCTGTATCGTCGAGGTTTCGCCCAAGATATTCCATCAACCATATCAGCGGCCTTTGTCTTGCTTGTTCTATGTTTCATGTTCGTCATAAGTCCGCCATTGCCTGAAGCCCTAACTGGTACTCTGTTGGCATGGTGTGCCGCAGTGATCGTTTATTATTATGCAGTGCGTTATCGAAGGTCATCTAAGAGGGGAGAGATGAGGAGCAATCCGGCTCCTGCAGTAACTCCGCTTACTCGACATCTGCTAAGAAAGAGCTTTCATGTCCTTGTATTGGTCATACCTTTGATTTATGTCTACCTCGGCGACTACATATTCAAATTGCTGCAAATGGCAGGATTGCCTGGAGAAATCATAGGAGAAATCGGCCTTGATCCAGGAAGATTCTTCTCAATATTGATAATGAGTTGTGCATTCGTATTCATAGCCATTTCCGAAACTGTGAGGGTTTTTGCCCATGAGTATTATCCGTTCGCAGAAATCAGTCACAGAACCTTAAAACCTGAAGAGAGAAGAACAATAGCCCATCATTTCCATTTCTCTCTAGGAATTTTTCTTATTCTAACACTGCTTGAAGGCCCTATTGCCCTGGCAACCATAATGATGGCCTCATTTGGTGATGCTGCTGCTTCAATAGCAGGCCTAACTATAGGTAAACACAGGATTCAAGACAAATCAGTTGAGGGTTTCCTTGTGGGTTCAAGTGTTTCTTTCATGATAGGGCTTCCATTCGTAAGCGTACTACTCTGCATGATTGGATCTTTTGTTGAATTAATAATCGATATTGCGTCATTACCTATATCGGACAACCTCCTCAATCCCATCCTCATAGGGACCACTATGACGATGACAGCTCTGCTTCTTTAGCAATGTAATAACAAGTGTCAGTATACAATACTCGTCATAGGCAGAAGGTTCCGAAACGGAAACAATTAACAATATGTCCATTCGGGTTAAGGCTGACAAAGCCCGACTATGATATGGCTATGCCTTCGGTTTAGCCACACCAAGTGTTAATAAGCAACTTTGTTGCTGTAGAATGAATCTTTATATTCTTGCAAACACAGCGCCAAAGAAGAGTAATAAGAGCGGGATCCATGATATATATGTTTTTGAGACCAAAGGCTTTTGAGCACAATGCAATAGGCTGTGTTAATGCTTTTATATTACTGGAAACCATTGTAGGTGAAAAAAGGCGGGGGGAACCATGCTATACAAGCTTTTGAGGGCGAGGCGTAGGCTAAGAAAGAATCCACACAAGAAAATGGACGAACTCGAGAAATGGCAGCAAAAACATTTGAGAAAAGAGATCCACAATGCCTATGAAAACGTAGAATATTACCATCGACTATTCAACTCACTCGATCTTAAACCGGATGATATAAGAACAAAGGAAGATCTGCAAAAATTACCTTTAACCGACAAAAGCACACTAAGA
>JBHLPJ010000063.1:0-7176 GCA_048939565.1 Promethearchaeota archaeon | reverse complement strand
AAGAGCGAACAAGTGAAACTAATATCAGGTACTGCATAGAATGCGGAGCTGAATTGCCAGTAGACGCTGAGTTTTGTATCGGTTGCGGCGAAGTACTGAAAGAAGAATAGAAGAAATCTCAAAGATCATTTTTCAACAGCAAGTAGTGCAGACCTATCCAGTATTATTTTCTTGAGTCCCTGAATTCGATCTTTCCACTTTTCTGATACAATTACCGCAGCCAGTTCTTCCTTACCTACGTTGAAGATTTTGCAGAGGTCTGAGAATTTCTCTTCATTCTGTATGTCTAAAAGCTCATCTTTTTCGGTGCCTTTCATAGATTTAATGATTTTGTTTATTCCCATTTCAACTACTCCTTCTGTATCGCCTACCGTCAACAAAGCTATGTGACCGGTATCAGGTTTTATGCCGGCTAGTTCTAGCGCTAAGCCGATGTGGCGCTGAGCTGACGTGTATAGAAGTATCTCAACTCCCATTTTATCTGAGATGTTTCTCCCATGTTCAAAAGCTTTTAGAGCGTGAAGGGTTGCAAAAAACAGGTGTTCCCATGTTGCGATATAATCCGAATTAAAGACCTGAAAAACCACATCTAGTTCTTGTGAGAGTTGCTCCAGTTCCTGAAACAATATGGACTGTTTGAATTCATGATCGGTTATAGCAGTAATGCCTACAAATTTCTTGCCAAAATCGGGTTCTTCAATAATCTTAATGATCAAAGTATAGCCCTCATTTTTCAAGAGCCAGGTTTTTGATAAAATACTCCAGGACGGGGGGGTCAATTCCTGTCTTATTTAATTCTTCGATTATTTCTAGGTTACTTTTGCCTTCTTCTTTCATTCTTTTCACGATCTTATCTATGGTTTCTTTTACCTCCCAGGGATAGATTATCCAGTCATCTGTATCGGCGATGTAGAAGTCGGGTGTAAAGATGGACCAAGACTTCTTGTGAAGGCAGGCAACCTTTATTTCTTTTGTGGCCTTTTCTTTTAGATATTCTACAGCAACCGCCAAGCTCTTCCCAGTATCTGATACGTCATCACAAACTAGTACTCTTTTATCCATTACATCGGTAGAAACTGGTTGGGTTATCTTTGGGGTTTTTGCTGTTTTTGCAATATCAGTGTAGAATTCGATTTTTAGGTTGGCGGTGTGTTTGTTTGAGAGGAGATCAGACATTATTCGGCCAACTACCCATCCACCTCTTGCTACCCCGAGGATGACGTCTGGCTTGAAGTTGCTTTTTTTGATCTTTTCGGAGAGTTCCAGCAGCATGGTGTATATTTGATTCCAGTTAGGTGAGAGATACTCAACCAAAGGACTCACCAAGCGATGGATATTGACTTTTGTGATTCAAAAGTATTGTGATTGATCAGATGGGTAGCGTCCAATATGCCCAAGACGGCAAACCCACGAAAAACCGGATGTATACTAGGCCCACCAGAATAAGCGTTAGAATGACAATGACTGCGTAATCCTTTCCTCCCATTTTAAGCGGATGCAGATAAGTTCTGTTCTTCGTGGAGCCAAAAGCTCTGCTTTCAAGGCTTTCAGCAACCGATAATGCTCTTCTTATCGAACCTATGATGAGTGGCACAATTATCGGAATGAAATTTCTGATGCGTTTGATAATGTTTCCCCGTTCCAGCTCCAGGCCTCGAGACATCTGGGCCTCTCTTATTGTCTGTGCCTCTTGGGCTATTGTGGGTACGTATCGTATTGCCATGCTCATGGCAAAAGCAAAACTAAAGGGGATACGCATTTGGATTAGCGCCTGAGCTAGGTCGTCCGGATGAACGGTTAGGAAGAATATTGAAAAAGCCGTCATCAAGGCCACCAAACGGGTAACCATTGCCACGGCAAAAGTAACTGTTGTGAAAATCGTGTTTATGACCGCAATAAAGACTATAAAAATGACCAGCCCACGCATGCTCCTGGCCCATTCTCTTATGGATCCGGCCAGAATGATTATTGGAATAAGGGCCAGTAGAAGGATTACTAGGGGAACAAGTTCTGCAAAGATTAGACTAAGTGCAGAAGCAATAATCGCAAGATACAGTTTTGCTCTCGGGTCCAGATTGTGTACTGGGGTGTTTTTTCTTTTGAATCTGAACGCTTCAAATAGAGAAATTGCTCTCTCACTCATTTCTTTCCCCCCATGTTTTGAAGGATGTATGAAGCCAGTTCTTCTGGTGTAGTTAGATCCTTTGGAAAGGCTTTTTTTACTTCATTTATCTTCAAAGAGAGCTCAGTTATCTGGGGAGGAAGCAGACCTGAAATATCCAAAATGTTTGGTTTTGTTAAGACCTCTTTTGACGGACCATCTGCAACAATACGACCACCTGCCATAATGACTGCTCTGGGGAAGTTTCGAACAGCGAATTCAACATCATGTGTTACCACAAAGACCGTCTTTCCTGCTTCTCTAAACTGGTCAATCAACTGGGCTAGTCTTCTTTTTTGAGATGCATCTTGCCCTATAGTTGGTTCATCGAGTATCAGCATTTTTGGATCTGCACAAATAACAGATGCTAGCGCAACCCTCTTTCGCTCACCACCACTTAGGGCAAATGGAGATCTACTTTGATATCCCTCCAAGTTGAGGATTTTAAGAGTTTTGTCGATCCTCTCTTTTGCAGCGTTTTCTTCAAAACCCAGATTTCTTAGGGTGAATAATAGCTCCTTCTCAACATTCTCACTGAAAAGCTGGTAGTCTGCATTCTGAAAGACAAAAGCAACCTTTCTGGCCAGTTGTGCAACAGACATGGTTCGGGTGTCTATGCTGTCTATCAGGACCCGTCCTTGCTGAGGTTTGAGCAACCCGTTGAAATGCTTCATAAGAGTGGTCTTTCCTGCACCGTTTTCCCCAAGTACCGTTACAATCTCGCTGTCACGTATTTCTAGCGATATGCCTTTTAGGGCTTGAGTACCGTTGGGGTAGGTGTACCATAGGTCTTCTATCTGGATCATTTCAGATTAACCTCAGCAACATGTTCTTTGCCTCTTCCACCGATAGGGGGATGTCCAGATCGAGGCCTTTTTGCCTTAAGATCTTGAAGAGCTGAGCAATTTTTGGGATGCCTATGCCTAACTTTTCAACCAAATCTGTTGAGAAAACCTCTCGGGGGTTGCCATCTAGAACTACGCGACCCTTATCCAGAATGATTGCTCGATCAGCAAATTTTGAAACCATCTCTAAACGGTGTTCGATAAGAATTATCGTTATTCCAGAGCTTTTGTTCAATTCATTTAGAAGTTCCAGGATATGCTTCGCGCTTACCGGATCAAGATTTGATGTCGGCTCATCTAAAACAAGAATTTTTGGCTTTAGGGTAAGCAGGGAAGCGATAGCGACTTGTTGTTGCTCTCCACCTGACATTTCATAAGGCGCCTTTTCACTCAATTCTCGAATTCCCACAAGATCAAGAGTTTCTTCAACGCGTTTTTCGATTTCCTCTCTGGGCAAGCCTAGATTCTCGGGGGCAAATGAAAGCTCCCGCTGAGCGTTTAGGGCGACCAGCTGGTTTTCCGGGTTCTGAAAAACGAGTCCAACTTTTTGTGCCAATTCATAGACTTGATGGTCGGCGGTATTAAGCCCATCCACAACGACTTCTCCCTTTAGCTCTCCTGCATGGAAGTGAGGGATAAGACCATTCAGACAACGACAGAATGTTGTTTTGCCGCATCCCGTTGGACCGGTTACCAGAACGAATTCGCCTTTATCAACTGCCAGGTCTATATCGTGAATAGCAGGTTGGCTACTGTTCGCATAGGTAAAAGTCAGGTTCTTCATTTGTATTAGGACCATAATTGAGTCTCCACGTGAAGATTTCTAGGGTGATCTCAGGCAAGATATGTTTAATAATCTTTATAGATTGCCTATCGTCAAGATATTGCCTACATAAATAGATTTATAGATTATCGAGTTCGAAGCAACAAGATCCGTTGTATTGGTGTACATAATTCAAAAAAAAAGATATTTATTTGTGTTTTCGAAGATTATAATACGTAGGTAATACAATCAGGCAAGGGGTTTATAAGGCGTTAGGAAATCGGGTCCATCCAAATATTGGATTCTCTTGAGGGACAAGAGGGATGAAAGATGAAACTCTCGAAAAAGATATCATCAATAGGATTTCTGATCCTCTCAACGGTATTCATCTCGGTTAGCTTGTCCGCTCCTCCCTCCTCTCAAATTACCGGTCAATCTTTTTCTATTTATTATATTCCTACTCATTTGGAATTCAATCAGAGTCTGAACAACCCCTCCACAGCCCACGAAGCTGCCATTCCTGTGGTGGTAGCAGATCTGGGCTATGATGGTTCTTTTGAGATATTGACAGGTTCCGATAATGGGTCGCTGTACGTCTATAATGGAAGCAATAACCAGTACAGTCATGTTTTGAATGTTAGCATAGGGGCTCTTAATCCTGTACTTAGTGCGGGCCAAGACAAAATCTACTCAATTGCTGTAGGGGAAATAAACCAAAACCTCTCTTCACAAGATGTGCTAGTAGGCAATCTGGGTCACGTAACGATTCTGGAATGGAACGGTTCGGGTTTTGTTTTCAAGCAGGACATAGAGCTGGATAAGGAAGATAGGATTGTTACAACCATAATTGTTGAGGATCTAAATGGTGATGGGGAGAATGAAATAGTATTTGTCAGTGGCCTCCCGACATATGGTGCAAGCGCACCTCATGATGGGGAGATATACGTTTTTGCCGAAACTATGTTCCAAAACTGGCCTAACAACTGGACCGGGGTTAACTCGAAGACTCGTAACATAGTCCAGACTGAATCGTATCAAGATGAGGTAAGCTATACAGCCGTCATAGGGGATCCTGATAATGATGGAGAAAAGGAGATCGTAGCCCACATAGATAGCAGGATAATAGTTGTCGACACTGCTTCGTATAATATAGAATGGGATTCTGACTATGACCTACAATTGCAGTATAACGTGGGAACCAGCTATGGCATAGCGGTCGGAGACGTCAATGAAGATGGCGAAAACGAGCTAGTTCTAGGTGAAGACACTGGAGTTATCAAAGTCTTGGTAAGTGTTGCTGAGAACGATTATGATCTCCTTGAGAATCTATCCATTGGGGGTTCTTCACATGTCTGGGGTCTTAAGATAGTAGATTCGGATAACGACACCAGGAATGAGCTGGTTTCAACTACTATTGAAGGTAATCTTTCAATATACGAATGGGATCCCGTTCAGACCAGTCTAGAACTGGAAGATCCACAAATTGGGTGGATTGGAACCCAAGCAGGACCTTTTAACTATATTACATGCTGGGATGTGGATAACGATAACTTAACAGAGTTGATAGTAGGAAAGGCCGGACCGAACATTGGATTGGGCATTTCAGAGAGCGACCAAAATGGACGCCTATTAGTCTACGGATATGTTTCCACAGATGCTGAGGTTCTTAGTCCGCCTAGCTCCACGATAATCGGTAATTCTGCCTTTTTTGATGTTCAATATAATAGAACGGATTTGATTCCATCTCAGGGTATAACCAACATCAGTCAAGTGGCAGCACTGGACAATGAGAGCCAAAGTCCATGGGCGGGGGGACAACCCAGCTTTGTGGAAAACGGCGGAGGCAATTATACTGTTGAGCTTTTCACCACCGGTATGACGGGGGGAGATTACACGATCAAGGTCTTTTTGCTGAAGCCTGGCTTTGAACCCGGCGTAGTTTATGTCAATCTAACTCTTACAGGGGATCCTACGCGTATTACGATTATAAGCGGAGCCGACAATTCATCCGGTTTCTGGGAGACATACAATGAGACAAATCCCTATGTAAACGATACCAACAAGCGGATTAGATTCTCATACAGGAATAATGCAACAGGGGAGGGGTTGGAACACGGAATTGTTACAGCTTCTTTCAAGTATCTCGATGGGACGCAGGTACCAGGTAAGGAGAGTTTAGCTTGGCAGGATATGTTCTTGATAACAAATCAAACACCTGGATACAAAGGCATTTACGAAGTTCAAATCGATACCATTGGATTGCATAAGGGGGATTATATTCTTAGGATCAGAACTCAGAGGCAGTTGTATGAGTCAAGCGAAATGGACATTGTTGTGCACGTGGAACCAATCCCATCGACGCTTTTGGTTACTGCGAGACTTATTGGACCAGAGGATTTTCCTGTTTTTGAAGGTGAATCTTTCGAATTGACGGTAATTTTCTATGATACATTTCAAGGCAAGAACATTATCAACGGCAATGTTACCTACTCATACGGAAGCAAATCAAGTTCGTTAGACGAAGAATTGTTTGGTCCCACGAAGACTGGCGTGTACACAATAACGATAGATTCTGATGCTCTGAACCTAACCAGTGGGAATAACTTAATTTCAATACAAGGCAATGCTACAGATTATCAAAGCTCTCAATATGATCTTATCATACCATTCTATTTCAAATCTAATGTTAGTTTGTCTTTTTCTGAATATCTTCCCGTTGAAAAAATGGGTATGGATAGGAATTTTACCATGACGGCGACCTTAGAATACTCAAACGGTAGTGTGGCTGCAAATAAAGATATCACATTTACTGTCTGGTACGATGGTGTTCCGAGTGATCCTGTAAGAATTTATACAACAGATGATGGGGATGCAACCCTTACTGTTATCATACTGCCGGGATATACGAAAATTCAGGTATCTGCCCAATTCGAAGGAGACAGGAAAACTAACTCACACGATCCCGTGTACGCTCAAACGTCGACAGGAATAAACTATGTTCTAATAACCACTGTTTTGGGCAAAATAGTCGGAATATCTCCATTCATTGGGATTGGGGCTTTGGCCATAGCTGTTGCAAGTCTTTCATACCGTCATCTTATTATTGTGCCACAAAGAAAACGGAAACTGGTCGCTATGGAGAAGGCTGCTGAGACATTCAGAAATGTGAGGAATATCCAAGATTTGCTGATCCTCGAAAAACAGAGTGGTCTGGTTTTATTCGAGCGTCCTTTCAGGGAGAAACCTTTCAACCCAGACTTGTTTGGCGGGTTCATTCAGGCAATCGCATCGTTTGGAGGTGAGATCGCAGAAGGAGCGGAGGTATCTCTCCAGGAGTTGACATATAGGGACTTCAGGATTCTTCTGAACGATGGAAACTATATAAGAACCGCGTTAATTCTCGCTGA
>JBHLPJ010000062.1:0-7334 GCA_048939565.1 Promethearchaeota archaeon | reverse complement strand
ATTAAAGCTTGGACCAATCGGATGTGGAAGTAATCGTAGGGGGAAGGTGAATCTGATGAAAAAAGAGAAGTTTCCAAAGAAAATATTCTGTCCAATAGACGGGTCAGTTTCAAGTCTTATGGCTCAAGAAACGGTGGTAGAGGTTGCTAAGAAAACCGGTGCGGATGTAACAGTTCTGCATGTAATACCGCCTTTACTAGGCATAGCCCTGCAATTGGACTACAGTGTTCCTACCGCCACAATGAAAGATATTTTGAATTTTTTTGAACAGAAAGCTGACAAGATACTAAGTGATGCAGAATCTTTTTTTGGCAAAGAGGGAGTAACTATCGATGTAAAAAAAGTCATTGATAGTCATCCAGCCAACAGCATAGTGGAATTATCAGAAAGGGACTATGATCTAATTGTTATAGGCGCTCGCGGGGAACATGAAAAGGATCCGTATTCGCTTGGAAGCATAACAATAAAGGTCACTAGGCATGCAAGTTGCCCAATTTTGATCGTCAAAAAAACTACTGCTTTGTCAAACATGCTTGTATATCTTGACGGTTCCGAAAATTCAGTCAGAGCCGCAGATTATGCTGCTAAACTAGCTGAGAAACTGGATTCAAAGATTACTCTTCTTTGTGTTCAATTGCGTCGATTGTTCGATTTATCGCCAGAGAGCGCTGAAGATATGTGCGAACGAATCTTTTCGAAAGCTCTGGATGCTATTGGGAGAAGGGAATTAAGAATCAGCAAAGCTATCGAGTTCGGTCACCCATCGAACATAATAGCTGAGACTGCCAAAAAAGGGAAGCATGACTTGATTGTTCTGGGTAGAAAGGGATTGGGGACCATAAAAAGATTCTTGCTTGGAGACGTGGCAGAAAGCGTCAGCTATAAAGCAGAATGCTCAGTTCTGATGGTTCCATGAATATGGTCCATCATTTGGTAGTCCGGATTTTGAGACTGGCTCTCAATCGATTGCAGTCCAATGAACAACGACAGACTAACAGGATAGGTATCTTCTTCTCCCCAAATCCATATTATGCGACTAACATTACCCATCCTATTACAATCCCCAAGGTTATAGGAAGTACTATTCCGCTATATTTTAGATAATTCGAAAGATTCAAAGGCTTACCAGATTTCTTCAGAATATCTGATGCAATTATGCCGCTTGGAGAACCAATCGGAAGCAGGCTGCCGCCTACCAAAGCTCCTGACAGAATGGACCAAATTAAGGGATTCAGTCTGAGCCCGTATGTCATACTGAGTTCCATTGCAACTGGAAGAAACGTAAGAGTGACAGGTATGTTATCAACTATGCCTGAGAGCAATCCGCCTATTAGTACCAGAAGTATTATCGCCAAAGGTATATTGCCTCCCACAACTCCTGCAATGCCTCCTGCAATTGCTGAAAGCACCCCGGCTGCCTCAACGCCACCTACTGTAATAAACAAACCTATGAAGAAGAGTATGGTCTCCCACCTGACCTTTCCAATAGATTCCTCTACTCTTCCAGATAGGAGAAGCATCGCTGCAGCACCTATTAGGGCAGCAAAACCTATGGTAATCCCAAATAAAGGTCCTATGACAAATAGAATAATGACCCCAAACAGAATTGCTGCAGAGCTATAGAAGAAGTATGTGTCTCTTACTACGGTCCATGCGTCGAAGGCTTCCAAATCCGCCCGAATCTCCTCAATCCTTATAGCGGGCGGAGTAACCAGTTTTCTACCGGTTAATCTTCTCAAAACAAGAAGAAGAACCAATAGGAGAATTGTTGCAAGTGGAAATCCAATGATGGCAAACTCAGCAAAGGTTATGCCAACTTGAGCTGCCACAAAGATGCTGGGAATAGAAGAGGTAATCAAAGCCATCCCGGAGGTATTGGCAACAAGAATCTCTGCAATCATATAGGGCGTTGGATCGTATTCCAGTACTTCGCAAGCTATCATTGTTAGTGATCCGATGATCAGAATCGATACAATATTGCCAATTATTGCAGTGAGGAGAAATGTGAGTACGCAGAGTGTAAGTAGCAACTTCGCGGGATTTTCTCCTACTCTCTTTATGGTCTGGATTGCAATGAACTGGAAAAGGCCGCTGTCCCGCGCTACCTCTACAATAATAAATATCCCAACAATAAGAAATAGCGTCTCCAAATCAATAAAATGAAGAGCATTTTCAAATGAGAATAGGCCGGTTCCTATGCCAGCAATTATTGTCGCTATTGCCCCAATCAAAGCTGCGAGGACTCGGGGGATTTTCTCCGTAAGAATTAGACCGTAAACCACAATCAGAATACCAACGAAGATCCATATCGACATCAATACGACCTCGGTCCACACAATTGATTGAATCTCTTTAGGGTCAATGTTCTTATTGCTTTAATATTTTTTCCAAGAATAGGCTAATGTTTCGCCAAACGTAACTATAGATGGCTATTTGCGGCTCATTCACTTCTTGGAATCTGAGCAAAAAAACCAAGAGTCAAAGAAATTATGTAAAAAAACGCGATTATTATATATGGTTGACTGGTGGATTGTCGCTATTTCTTCTGCTTTACGTCGGTTTTTGTCTTTCCTTTTTGCTTTGCTTTACCTTTCTTCTTACCCATCATTCACTACCTCTATTCTGATTGGTGATTCTATTTCTGATTGTTCAAATCTTAGTCTTCTTCCCAGTCTTCTTCCCAGTCTTCGTCTTCCATATCCCAGTCTTCGTCTTCTTTGTCCCAGTCTTCATCCATTTTGAACACCTCGTTTCTTTGAAATATCCCGAATAATAATTATTCAGATTAATCTTTTTGCCGACAAAAAAAGGGCCCTTAGGAATTAGATTTGGAAATAATTGCGATCATAATATTGATTTCCGAAATTTAGGTTTTTTTTAAAAGATTCAGTAAAAATAAGGTGTAAATCGAATAATTTCTATTAAAAAAAACCGTACTTGGATTATCTGGTCCGACACAATTTCTGGCTGCTGGAACGATAGACTTTTAACAGCATTTCAAATAAGTCTAAAAATGAAAGAAGCTTCAGGACTCTTGCACAAAATGACCGAACTCTATTCATACCTAATATGTAGTTTTCCAGAGGCAGGGAAAAGAAGTCTCTTTGAGAGACTCCAACAAATAGTCCATAAGAAAATCAGTGACGGTTTTTATTTGATCGCTGAAAGCAGGATAGACCAGCTACGTGTCTCCTGTGAAAAAGAGCTCCTGCTGATCTTAAGAAGGGTAAGAAGCCTTATCAAGCCCCAGCTAGATGATGCAAAAAAGATCTACCAATTGGGCTGTCTAATCGTGGTGGCTTACAGAAACCTGCCAAAGAATCCAAGAGTCCGAAAAAGGCTTCAAAGATTGCTTCTACGAGCACCCTGCTTCAGACTACGAAAAGGGATATACGCCTTCCCTCAGCTGAAAAGCCCTGGCTACCAGAAATTTAAGAAAGTACTTGGTCCTTCAAGATTGGCCGATTCAGTAAAGAACCTAGGCGGAGAAGTCTCTGTTGTATCAAGACTAACGGTCATCGATAAGCAATCAAGTGAGAGATTACTTCATGAATTCAAAGATAGAATATTGAAAAGAATGCACAAGCTTTCGGAAAAGTGTAAGACAATCATGAGACAGGTCAAACTCAATGAATATTCTGTAATCCGATTAAAAAAAGAGGTCAGTGAAATCAAAAACAACATATTATCTCTAAAACAGGTTCTGTTCTTCGTTTACAGAGTGTTGAACCTAAACTTCAAAAGAGAATACAGAAAAGTCCTAAACTCATATATGAGATTCCGCCGAATAGTCAACGAAGTATTATTGCCCTCTATTCTAATCTAGAGGCTGAGTGTATGGGTTGAAAACGGTCTTTGGATTACGCACTTGTACTAAGAAGTCTGACTAGTAACAAGATCTTTGATTAGATAGCTTCAAATGGGATAAGAAAATGTATGAAAGACGACTGAAGTTAAAATGTCCCAAATGCGGGAGCAATAATGTAAAAGAACTAACCACGGAAGAACAGCTATACAATGAACTTATATATGTGTGCAAAAACTGCGAAAGGATATTTTGCACCTGACTTCATGGTGACCTTCACAAGTGTTGGTGTAAAGGTATGGTTAATCGCTGTAATCCGAGAGACAAGATTACCAAGATAAGAGCTGTCTCATTTGATGGTGACGGGACTCTCTGGGATTTTGAAAGTGTGATGCGACACTCCCTTCATCATGTTTTGAGGGAATTGGGGAGAATCGACTTTCAGACTGCCAATATGCTGACTGTAGAGAGAATGATAGAGGTAAGAAACAGAGTAGCTGCCAGATTGAAGGGCAAGGTCACAAATCTTGAGGAGGTTCGCTTTGAGGCCTTTCGACAGACTCTAAAGGAGATCGGCAGACCAAATGACGAGTTGGCAATTCATCTCAACGAAATATATCTAAAACATCGCTTTGAGGACATAGAACTTTTCGACGATGTCCTTCCAACTCTCAACGCATTAAGAGAAAAATATTCCCTTGGATTGCTTTCCAATGGCAATAGCTATCCCGAACATTGCGGCCTGGAGGGCATGTTTCAATTTATAGTCTTTTCACAAGATCACGGCATAGAAAAACCTGATCCAAGGCTATTCCTAATTGCTTTGGACAAAGCCGGATGTTCAAAGAGAGAATTACTTCACGTCGGTGATTCCCTGCAAGATGACATCGTCGGAGCCACTAATGCTGGTATTGATTGTGTTTGGCTAAATCGAGGTCAGATGAGAAGAGAAGCAGGATTCAGTATTGAATACGAAGTCTCTTCACTGTCGGAACTGCTTGAAATACTCTGAATCAGTAATCGCCCCAAAAATCCATGAAACTTTGCAGAAATTTGAGGAGATTACTAAATCCTCGCGCTATTACTCATAGACTTTTTCAGTTTCTTTGTGCCATTCCATTGCATCCATTTCCACATCTCGATCCCTTGAAGGTACACCCATTATCTTGAAGACTTCGTGTTGTACCAACAGCTTCATAATCTCATTGCTGCCAGTCCATATAGGGGCTAGTCTCATGTCTCTGAGAAGCCTTTCAATCGGATAGACCTGTGTGTAGCCTATTCCCCCCAAGATTTGCATGGCGATATTTACAATTTCCCATCCGACGTCGGTTGCGAAGTACTTCGCCTCGCTGACAAGCCGTCGTGGATCAACGGGGAGACCTTTTGCAGCTGCATCTGCAGCTTTGGCAGCTGTAAACACAAGTGCCCTGGCGGCATCAAGCTTGGTAACACTCTCGGCTATCTTGAAGTTGATGTCTTGAAAACTGCGTATGGGCATTCCAAACGCCTTTCTTCTCGTTGAGTATTTCATTGCAATCTCGATAGCTGCTCTGGCGGTCCCTATTGCTCCTGCCGCAGATGTCAACCTTTCTGGAACCATCATCCGGTTGAATATGCTCCTTCCGGCATTTAGCTCTCCTACTCTGTATTTGTCGGGCACTTCGACATCTTTAAAAACTATTCTTGCTGTTCCCATTCCCCGAAAACCAAGAAGGCTATACAATTCTTCGGCTTCTACTCCCATCTCCTTTTCGACTATGAATGCTGTCAAAGCCTCACGTCCAGGCTTTTTCGGATCCGTCCTTGCGTATATCAAATAAAAGTCTGCAATCTTACCGCCTGCGATGAATCTTTTTTCTCCGTTTATAATCCATTTGTCGCCTTTCATTTCAGCCCGTGTTGTCGTACCAAAGAAGTCACTTCCTCCTCGGGGTTCAGTTAGGCCTTCTGCAGAAATCTTTTCTCCCGCGATTATTGGCTTTAGAAATTCTTGTCTTTGCCATTCAGTGCCAAAGCGATTTAGCGCCTCTCCTACTATGCTTGCCATGGCGTAGCTGCACCCAAGGCCCATACCAAGTACGCCGACCTCTTCCAAAGCAATCATTTCGGCAGTCCATGTCATCTGCCTTCCGCCATATTGTTTTGGGAAACGAAGTCCTAGGATTCTTCTTTTTGCTGCTTCGCGAATGAACTCGAAAGGATAGTCTATCTCATCTCTATCCATATTTCTGAGGAGTTCCGAATTCACGCTTTTGACAAAGTCTTTAACTTCATCTCTTAATTTGATTTCATCTTCAGTGCTCAAAAAATCATTTTCTATCATAACTCTACCTCCGCTCCACCATACCGATTCACTTCCCCAAATTCTGGGTTAGCGAGACGAGGTAATTTGTGATTTCCATTTAATGATGAGGTCGTATAATAAATGGACACTTTGAAGAGGCAGTCGAAAGGTTTAAGTTGGTATTCTCCAAAATGCATTCTTGAAGTGATTCCCATGGGGTATAGCGTTCTCAACCGTAGCCATCTGTTTTTTTAACAACATCAAGTATCCCAATTTTGAAGAGCGGATTCGAAAAGAAAGAGTCAGCATAACCGCAGATTTTAGCAACCAAGAAGGGGGTCCAATTGAGTGATGAACCATAAGGAGATTGAGACTAAATGGCAAATGCGTTGGCGAGAGGCCGCAGCGTTCGAGGCAAATCCAGACCCTCAACGCCAGAAATTTTATTTCACTGTTCCTTATCCTTACGCTAATGCCCCGCTCCATGTGGGTCACGGGCGAACCTATACAATAGGAGACATCATTGTTCGATACAAGCGTATGAAAGGTCTCAACGTCCTGTGGCCAATGGCGGCGCACGTAACCGGAACTCCTGTCTTTGGAGTTGCTCGCAGGATACAAGAAAATGATCCAGAAATCATCAAAGAGTATCAGTCACACATCGCTTTATACAGCTCAAAAGAGGATGTCAAAAGCATCCTTAGCACCTTTACTGAACCTGCAGTCATTGCCCGATTCTTTGCAAGTGTCTTTGAGGATGATTTTCGGAAGCTTGGGTACTCGATTGATTGGCGACGGCATTTCACAACTAATGATCCAGAATATCGCGCCTTTGTGACCTGGCAATTCCTCAAACTGCAGAAGAAGGGATACATCACGAAGGGAGCATATCCGATTCTTTTCTGTGTCTCTTGCGGAAATGCCGTGGGCGAAGATGACCTTTTGGAGGGAGCAGATGCAAGGATCGCTGAGTATGTTGCCATTAAATTCCCCTTTCAAGATGGTTTCCTAGTTGCAGGAACCCTGCGACCAGAAACTGTGTTCGGTGTTACGAATTTATGGGTAAATCCGACTAGTACCTACATGAAACTGGAGGTTGATCAAGAATTCTGGTATGTCGCGCAACCCGCAGCGCAAAAGCTCGTCAACCAAGGTCATCGAGCCAAACGAGTAGAAGAAATACCTGGAACAGAGTTAGTTGGGCAAACCTGCAAATCACCCGTTGATGACAAGGAAATATTG
>JBHLPJ010000061.1:0-7413 GCA_048939565.1 Promethearchaeota archaeon | reverse complement strand
TCTCAACCACAGGCTCATTTTAATGAAGTCTACACCCCACCACTCCTCACGCAGATACGCTTCAGAAATGAAGCCAAATTTCAAATATAGGTTTATGGCAGGAATCAATACAGGGAGGGTATAGAGGGTGACTTTGTGGCAATCTTTCGCCCTGCAATGATCAATCACTTTTTTTATTAGGGCTTTTCCGACTCCACATCGTTGATGCTCTGGATGAACGCCTAATTGCCCAAGTCTGGCCAGCCCCGATATTCCAAAGACAACTCCTAACGCCATGCCAATGAGTTTACCATTTTCTTCCGCCACAAAGCAAAAACGAGACGAATCCTCCAATTCGCTTTTCAAATTTTCGGGTGAATTCCAAGAAAGATCAAATTCTAGCGCTCTTCTTGGATAGTAATCTTTCTCATATCGCTCCCACGAATCGACCAATATCTTCTTAAAAAGCAAAGAAGCCTCTTCAACATCTTTTGATTTGATTTCCCTGACGGTTAACATGATGTTTTCTAATATGTTTCTTGATAAAAAGATTTGTTATCTGTTTGTTAAGAGTTGAACATAATAAACACAAAAACCTTGAAATATCTAATTAATCTAGGTCGTACAAAAAACGGTAGAGATGTTTTGAGGTTTGGGAACGTATGTGTCTAGAGGACTACAGAAGATTAGCTAGGGCCCTAGAAACACCAGCTATGTTTACGGATGTAATTCCCGTAATTATCAAACAAGACGAAGTTGAATTGCTGCTTTTGATGAGTGAAAAAGAACGATCAATTATCGAATTGTCAAGACTTATGAATCTGTCACAAGATACAGTAAAGTCCAGAGTGCTTGGTTTGTTTAAGAGAGGTTTTCTCAAGAAAAAGATGAGCGATGATCTATATTATTCAGTGAAATCGTTTCGAAAGATAGTAGATAGGCATCTCTCAGAGGGTAGGCTCGGTCACTTGGGAAGGTATGTCGCTGCACTGGCGCACTATCAGATGGAAGAGCACGTAAAACGAGGTAGAAATGACCCTTACCCAGAGGCAAAAGTATTGCCCATTCCTGAAGCAGTCTTAGAGGTGAAGTCAATAGTCCTTCCTTATGAAACTGCAACTAGTATTCTAGAAACAGCAAGATCATTCTCGGTTCGTAATTGTGACTGTAGAATGACTTATAATAGCTGTGATAATCCTCTTCGATTATGCCTAGGACTAAATGAGTTCTCGGACGAGCTAGTGGAAAGGGGTATAGCAGAAAGGATCTCGCTTGAAGAAGCCAAAGATGTCCTTAAATCAGCAAACAAAAATGGTCTTGTACATCAAGCTCTCTATACCGATTGGCTTAAAGGAGAAGTTTTTGACATCTGTAGTTGCTGTACCTGCTGTTGTACCTATCTCAGGACTTTCGCGAACTATGGTGTCAAACACCATATAGCAAAGTCAGGATTAGTCGCCGAAGTTGATTTGGACAAATGTGATGGTTGCGGGATATGTTTTGAACGGTGCGTTTTTGGTGCGAGGAAACTCGAGAAGGGCAAGAACATTGTTATAAGAGAGGATTGTTATGGTTGTGGTCTTTGTACTTCAACATGTCCCCCCAGAGCCACAAAACTGGTTTCAAGAAAACCTTGACACTCGCGTAATCTCCAACTCCTGCCATCGTCGTGTAAAATGGAGTTATTTTTATAATTATTATGAATACTCTCTGTAGTTATTGTGAATCTCAAATGGTCAGAAGGCGAAAAGGTTTATCCATGATTTGTACGCCATTACAAGGAATTTAGGCGCATGATTAAAAAGCAAACTGATTCAATTAACCACCATGTGTGAAGAGCGTGATTCAAAGAGATAGAATAAGGCCGCTAAACAACAAAGCCATCAAAAACAGAAGATATGTAGTCTATTGGATGCAAGCATCGCAGAGAGCAGAATACAATCATGCCCTTGAATTCTCTATTTTGAGAGCCAACAAACTGAGCAGACCTATTATTGTATATTTTGGAATAGCAGGCGATTATCCAGAAGCCAGCGAAAGACACTATTATTTTATGCTTGAGGGGCTTAGGGAGACTCAATCCTCTCTCGAAGAAAATGGCATAAGAATGATTATCTGGGACAAATCACCAGAACGTGGCATAGCTGAACTATCAAAAGATGCATGTTTGGTCGTAGTTGATGGAGGTTATCTAGGACTACAAAAGAAATGGCGAAGTTATGCTGCAAAAAACATGGATTGTTCTATTCTGCAGGTGGAAAGTGATGCGATCGTTCCTGTGGAAACAGCCTCACCTAAGGAGGAATATTCTGCAGCAACCTTCAGACCAAAGATAAAAAAGAAACTTGATCATTATCTCGTTCCAATGAAAAGAAACCATCCCCGGTTCGATTCTCTTCGATTTGAACCTCCTACACTTGAACTCAAAGATCTAAAAAAAGTTATTTCCAGCCTTAATATCGACCCTGCCGTTAAAAGAACAACATATTTCCGAGGAGGTACCCAACAGGCTAAGAAGCATCTAGAAGACTTTCTGAAGAATAGATTAAATCAGTATCAGGAATTCAGAAACAATCCAGAAAGAGATCACCTTTCAAACATGAGTCCATATCTGCATTTTGGTCAGATTTCGCCCCTCTACATTGCTCTGAAAACAATGGAAACAGGAAGTCCTGGGAAAGATGCTTATCTCGAAGAACTGATTGTTAGGAGAGAACTCAGCATTAATTATGTTTTTTATAACCTCAAGTATGATTCTTTCGATGGAATTCCTGAATGGGCTAAAAAAACATTGAAACAGCATGAAAAAGATCAGAGAGAATACATCTATACTTTGAAAGATCTCGAAAATGCTAGAACGCATGACCCGTATTGGAATGCTGCTCAAAAAGAGATGGTATCCAAGGGAAAGATGCATGGTTACATGAGAATGTATTGGGGAAAGAAAATCATAGAATGGAGCAGAACTCCTGAGGGGGGCTTTGAGGTAGCTATTTATCTCAACAATAAATATGAGCTCGACGGTCGAGACCCAAACGGATTTACTGGTATAGCGTGGTGCTTTGGAAAGCATGACCGTCCATGGAAGGAAAGGAAGATTTTTGGCAAGATAAGATATATGAGTGCAGAAGGTCTAAAGAGAAAGTCTGATATGGATGCTTATATCCGAAAGATTGAAAGTTCCAGTTTGACATGATTTGAGGGGGTTGGTTACAATATTTAGGTTACCAAGGATGGAAAAAAAAGAGATAGAAAAAACAATCAGTGAAAATATGCTTTGCCGCATAGCTTTCAAGGGAGCCGAGTATCCATACATAGCTCCGTTTCAATACGTTTACATGAAAGGGACCCTGTATTTCCATTTAACAGAATATGGTAGAAAAATGAGACTTCTTAAGGATGATAAGCGAGTTTGTGTCGAGATAGAGGACTACTCACGCGACCTGAGTGAATATCGTTTCATTTCACTAAGAGGAGCATTGAAGATTGTGTCAGATCCCCAAGAAAGGGCAGAAGCCATCAAAAGAATGAGAGAAATAGGAATGCAAAGGATTTCCGAGAATTTCCTTGGTGCTCATGGGCTCAAAAGAGAAGAAGGATGGTCTTCTTTTACACCGAGAAGAGCTAGCCTAATAGTTAAACTCAATAACATAGTTGAAGAGATAGGTTTGAAGTCCCCGTGAGCTATACCTTCAAAGAACAAAAAAAAGAAAGAATGAAAAATCCTACTTTTTGACGATCTTCTTAGCTATACTTTGGGCTTTGATAGCATCTTCAACAGTAATCGACGGCTTTTTTCCTTCAAGGATGCATTCAACGAAGTAAGAGTCGATCTGACGATGACCCCAAACTCTTGTTCCCTTTTCTTTGAATTCCCACTCTTGCTTTTCAGTCTCTTCACCGATTAATGCTAAGTAGTTGTTCCATTTTGCCCTTAGGATTTTGGTATTATTACCAAAGACCTCTAATCTGGCTGTTCCGTGTCCCCGGGGAACTGTTGCATTAAAATGGAAGTAGCCTACTGTTCCATCTGAAAGCTTGACCGTGCCCATGGTCTGATATCCCTTGAAATTGCTAATTCCCTCCAGAGGAGCATAATTAGCGGTCCAATTTACATCATCAATTTCGGTTTTAAAAAGCCATCTAATAAGATCTAGAGACCAAACCGAGAGTGTGAAATCCGGATATCCACCGCTTTTATCTACGTTCCAAGCCCATGAACTAAGTGGCCATTGAGCAGCCAAGTCTTTGGCTGCAATCGATTCCATATAGGTGAATGCTATAGGTTTTCCAACAGCCCCTTGATCCAACAGTTCCTTGGCTTTGGCGTAATTAGGAGTGAATCGGAAGTTAAGATCGGGTAATAATATTACTCCCGCCTTTTGGGCAGCCTCACCCAGCTTCTCAGATTCAGCGATTGTAGGTGTTAAAGGCATTTCGCAAAGCACATGCTTTCCACTAGCTATGGCATCGGAGGCCAACCTATAATGGAAAGGCGTTGGTACCGCCACAACGATTGCATCGATTTCGGGATCCTTGAGGGCTTCATTATGGTCAAGATAATATTTAACCTCGAATTTTGCAGCTACCTTCTTTGCCAATTCTTCTATAACATCAACCACAGCAATCAGCTTAGCGCCTGGAATCTTTCTAAATGCAGGTGCATGAGCCTGTCCTCCCACAAATCCTAATCCTGCAACAGCTACTCCGACTTCTTCTTTTGACATCTGTCTTTCACCAACCTTGCTTTTCATTTTAATTAAAGCATCTCCTTATTGAAAAAAGGTCATATTTAAGAATTCTCATGCTTATCTTGGGAGCAATCTATCATGCTTTGCGCTTTTGATTCGATCGAGTGTTATGCTTGCGCTTGCACGGAGTGTAGGATTTCTATCTTTCAGCATCTCCTCGAGTAAAGGAATTGCTTCAGTAACGGCATCAGGATTGACGCCTCCCATTCTTCCTAAAGCTACGATCGACTTCCATCTTACCAGGGTTTCACTATCCTTGAGAGCTTTGATTAGCAAAGGTGTTACAAAACTCGATATTGACGGTTTTGTTCCGATTTTACTTAGGATCGTACATATCTCTCCACGTGCAAAAGAATCGGCACTATCAAACATATCTATTAATGAAGGTATGATCGCGTTTGGTTTAACCTTTCCAATCTCAACTAGAGACGTAGAAACGACATCAGAGATATCGGGATCTGTTGCAAATTTCATTAGCAATTGGTATGAAAAATCACCTATCAAATCGGGTTCAGCACCGCCTATCCTGCCAAGAGCTTCGACAGCGCAACGACGCAGTTCTGGATTCTTGTGTTTGAGTGCATCCATTATTGGGTCTATTGCTTCGATCACTGCTTCGGGATTCACGTTTCCGATTTTGCCTACGGCCTCTATTGCCCGGCAGCGTACAGATATATGTTTATGTTTCAATGATTTCATCAACATAGGTGTGATTTTACTAATGCGGGAAGCTGTTGATTTTTTGACCTTGGAAGAGGATGGTAATTCCGGTGTCTTAGGTTGTTTCCGCCTTAGCAATTTAGCAACGGGAGAAAAGAAATGAGTGATTGAATCAGGTAATCTGCTGCCAATCTTATCAATAGTCTCAACAGTATGCCAACGAACAGAGGAGTGTTTACGTCTAATCATCTCGATAAGAGGTGCCAGCGCCTTAATTACCACGTCAGGCCTCTCATTTCCAATCCTGTTTAGGACTTCAATGGCAGGCCAGTTTGATATAGAGTCATCCATTAGCTCTTCAGCCAGTAATGGTGCGACAACTTCAGGTTTGGATTTTCCGATAATATGTAGCGTGCTAATAACCATCCTCCGCTCTAGAGAATCAGGACTCCTCAATCTTTCAATCAGAAGAGGAACTATTTCAATAAAAGCCCCAGGATTGATTTCAGCCACTCTGCTGAGTATATAAATGGCTCTTCTGCAAATGGACGGTTTGTCCTTGAGTGCCCCCATCAGGTTTGGGGAAGCATCTATAATTGCCTCAGGTTTGATGTTTGAAATCCAAGCCAAAATCTCTATCGCACTTCGGCGCAGCGGGAGATATTTATCATCAAGAAAACGTGCTATCGAAGGGATCGTATCGAGTACTACTTCAGGTTTGACAAAGCTTATTCTTTTCAGAGTCTCAACTACTCTTAGGAGTTTCTTAGAATCTTTTATTTTTAGAGCCTGCTTCAAAATGGATACGCTGCCAACTACACCATAAAATTCAGGAAATATCCTCGAAAACCAGTAGATGAATACTTCAGATGCCCAAGAGATGGCTTCAGTCATGATTCTCCATATTAGCGAGGGGCCCTTTCGATTTGCCATCTCAGAGAAATGTTTTATATATTTATAGTTTTTCAGACCTCTGAGTATTAATTTCCATTGCGCTTCGCCATCCTTGAAGCTCCTCTGTGATAGTTCCTCCAATCTATAGCTGGCGCTCTTTAGTTCCTCCTGAAATCTGAAGGGGTCTTTCAGCTTTTCATAGATCGCAAATCTAGAGTTACCTCTTCGGCTCCACCATTTCGTAAGAACATCATCGGTTAGTTTTTTTAGCGATGCGTCTTCGGTTCCTATTCCATCGTATGGATCAAAAGAGTGCCACAAGTGCGTTACTAGAAACTTCGGCTTAACTCCTTCGAAAAACCTTTTGTGATCGGGGTTCTTTGGAGATATATGGCCCACAGAATAATGTAGATCATCATAGTATACCTCATCCACTCCCCCTCTTTTGTTTAGGAAGCAGAATATCGGTTCATAGTCGAATGAATGACTGAGCCAGGGAAGGAAAGGTACATACTGAAAATCCCAGTAATAGATATATTGTATGCATATTCTGCCAGTACTGGCATCTCTTACTATTCTATAATAAACGGCCTCCAGATTGGCCTCATCATCCTCCAAATTGGAATGAGTTAAAGGCAGATACTTTCTTGCAAAGTGCTCGTCAAAATAAACCTCATAATTTCTGCCGGCCACATTTTCAATACTATAACGACTATCTCTGGCGAGAGATGTGCCTTTATCCCTTTCCATTTCAACTCACAAGTAGGAAAACACAAACGCCTATTAAGTTTTATTATGCTAAGAAGATAATTCTTTCAAGGTACAGGGTTAGCTGAGAAAGCAAATTAACAACAAAGGTAAGAATTATGGTATCCAATTTCTGTTAAGGGATTTTAAACCTATTCGATTGCTTTGTATACCACATCGTTTGGTCTTGCTCGCCCTTGTACTTTAAGTCCGACGCTTTGTCCACTTCTAGCAGCATTTACATTCTCATGCTCTATTTGCATTGAGGCAACATTCTGCTCAATATCCGTAGTTGCTCCTTTTATTAGAATCGTATCGCCAACCGATAAGGAGTCCTTTAGTTTTACGACAGCAACACTTATCTTTGAGAAATAATGGGTCA
>JBHLPJ010000060.1:0-7442 GCA_048939565.1 Promethearchaeota archaeon | reverse complement strand
GCATTAATCTTGTCTTCAACTTCGTCTACTCTATCGAAAACAGCCAGAGTTAGTTCTTCTGCGGATATCTCTTGACTAAATATTTTTTCCTTGAGTTCATGAGCGGTTAATTCATTGAGACTTGCCAATCAGATTCACCTCTCAGATGATTTTGGGACCCTTAATGAAGGTTTTTTCCTTTTCTGGAGCATTCATCAAAGCTTCTTCTATGGATAGACATTCTTTTGGGGTATCATCCCGATAGACATTCTTTGAGCCTGTGACATGGTATGTAGGCTTAACATTTGAGGTATCAGTCTCATCGATTTCCCTGAAGTACTCCAAAATATCATTGAACTGTTCAGTGAAAAGGCGTTCCTGCTCCTTTGTCAATTTGATTCTAGCCAGCCACGCAATATGCTCCACTTGTTCTTTTGTTATATGGGATTTCATAATGCATCACCAAGGATTACCTGTTGAGCAATAATAGGAGAACGTTTACTCATTTATAACATTTCAACTTTGTTCATACCTGCAGCAAGAGAAAATCGATCGTTTCTCCAAAAAATAGGATTTTTATATCTAGAATTAAGTAAAAGCTAAAGGTGAATTGATTTGGTTCTCGAGGGTTTAGGAAGCGCACTAAGCAAAGCATTGAGAAAATTGGTGAGGGCGCCGCTGGTCGATGAAAAAGCAGTAAAGGAATTCATACTAGATTTGCAGAGAGCACTGCTACAATCAGACGTAAATGTTGAGCTTGTTATGGAGCTTTCAAAGCGCGTAGAAAAAAAGGCGCTACAGGTAGAGCTCCCACCAGGAATTAGTCGTCGTGAATACGTCGTTAAGATGATTCATGACGAGTTGGCAGGAATACTTGGCAAAAAACCAATTTCGATTAAACTTCAACCAAATGCCGTTAACAAACTGATGGTTGTTGGTATTCAAGGTTCTGGTAAAACAACCACCATAGCAAAGTTGGGAAATTACTTCCGCAAACGGGGAATTAAAGTAGGCATTGTGTGTGGAGATACATTTCGTTTAGGCGCCTATGATCAACTGAAACAACTCGCAAGTAAGGTCGATATTCCAGTATATGGAACGGCAGAAGGCAAGAATGCAGTTAAAACCGTTAAGGAAGGTGTTAAGCATTTCTCCGAGAACAATTATGGTCTAGTAATAATCGACACAGCAGGAAGGCATAAGGAAGAGAAGGCCCTCATTGATGAAATGAAGATGTTGGCAAAAGCGATAAGCCCGAATGAGATAATTTTGGTAATTGATGGTACGCTTGGACAACAAGCAGCCATTCAAGCCAAGGCTTTTAATGAAGCTACTGAAATCGGTTCAATCATAGTTACAAAACTGGATGGTTCTGCACGCGGTGGAGGAGCACTCTCAGCAGTTGCAGCTACAGGCGCCCCGATAAAATTCGTTGGGACAGGCGAAAAAATCGATGATGTCGAAAGCTTCAATCCATCAAGTTTCATAGGCAGATTACTAGGGATGGGAGACATTAGAGGGCTACTGGAGAAGATCAAAGAGGCCGAAGCTATCCCAGAAAAAGAAGTTGTTAAGGCATTCATGAGGGGGAAATTCACGCTAAGAGATGTTATGGAGCAAATGGAACGGACTAAAAAAATGGGGCCTTTTAAGAAAATCCTCAGTATGCTAGGATTTGGGCATCGTTTACCTGAGGGGATGGAAGATATAGCAGAGGAGAAATTGGATCGCTGGAAAGTGATAATGCAATCCATGACACCTCAGGAGCTTGATGATCCCAAAATACTGAATAGGTCGCGTATAACTAGAATTGCGAGAGGATCGGGAACTTATTCTAAAGATGTAAGAGAATTAGTGGATCAGTATTTCATGATGAAGAAGCTGGTAAAAAGTGTAGGTAAGCGCAGAGATTTGGCAAAGATGGCAAGACAATTCCAGAAGATATAGGTGCATAACAACATGCGAAGGATACTCCTATTCTCGGCAGAGAGCCTCAGTGTTACAAAAAGCGAAATTGATAGAGGTAGTGTTCCCGGCTTAATATCCGATGTTTGCAGATGCATACAGGCAACATTCTTCCTTTCTCATGCTCTTAGGAAAGACGCTCAACTGCTGATATTTGATGCGACCGATAAGGGTATCATGATGGATGGGGAACGGCTTAAATACCTTGGACCAGACGAAAGAAGTGCTGCGATTCGTATTATGAAAGCTTTGGAGACACGAAAAGAGCATGACAAATCATTTCATGAATCGACTCCAGGCATATTCGTAGGGTATAATCTTGAGGAGTGCATACTAAGGATAATAGAAGAAAAAGCAGACGTGTTCTTTCCTAAGGATTCTGGACAGAGCTTAAGAAACGTCAATATAAAAGATAACGTTTTGGCCATACTACCCTTAAGAGGAGAGCTTGGCTACGAAGGTAACAAATTCTTAGAAAGATCTAATGGCAAGGGTGTGAGATTTACCAAAGGTGACTTCGTTGCAGATTCCGCGATACTTCTTCTGAACAACGAGATTGACCGGAGGACTATTCGTGCAGAAAGGAATATTTGAGATTGCATTAAAGCTCTTAATGGAACATTCTTTATGCAACAGCTGTTTAGGTAGACAGTTTGCGCTGTTGGGAAGTGGACTGGAAAACAAACAGCGGGGAAGGGCCATAAAGACTGCGTTGGTTCTTCAAGGCAATCTATTGGTTGATCTTTCCAAAAGAAAAGAGGGCAAAGAAATCCTGGAAACAGTGGCAATCAATGGCATGTTTGAGCCTGCTAGGATATCTCTCATGAAATTCGGAATTGAGGCTGACGAAAAGGAGAATTCGTGTTTTATATGTGGAACTGTAATGAGCCAAATCAAGGAGATTGCTGAAAGAGTAATTCAGAAATTGGATGAATACGAATTCAATACGTTTTTGGTGGGATCAAAATTCCCAGCAAGAGTTGTTGAGAGAGAAGATCAACTCAGATCCAGATTTGGTATTATATGGGGAGAGTCTATAAAGGGTGAGATGAACCGCGAGATTGGAAAAAAAGTCATGGAAAAGATGAAGAAGGATGTCAATTTTTCCAATCCAAACATAGTTGTCGAGCTGACCATATCGGATGCTAGAGACGCGGATGTATCCATCAGAGTAAACCCCGTTTTCCTTTGCGGAAGATATAAGAAATTCCTGAGGGGAATTCCGCAAACAAAATGGCTATGCAGAGAATGCAGAGGCAGAGGATGCGATAAATGCAACGGTACTGGCAAGATGTACGAAATATCAGTAGAGGAGTTGATTGCCAGACCTCTGCTGGAGACTACAGGAGGGAAAAGCACAAAGTTTCATGGTGCAGGACGAGAAGATATAGATGCCGTAATGCTTGGGTCCGGAAGACCATTTGTAATTGAAATAAAAGGAATCAAAAAGCGTTTCATTCCTCTGGACTACTTGGAGCAGAAGATAAATGAATTTGGCAAAGATAAGGTCAATGTTCATGGCATAAGATGGGGCAATAGAGAAGATGTAAGAAAGATCAAGGCGCTTTCTCGAATCTCCAGAAAAACCTACAAAGCTATAATAGAGCTTGAAAAGGACGTAACAGAAGAGCAGGCAAAGAGAATTGAAAAAGATTTAGGCGATGCAATAATCTCTCAGCAAACGCCACGTAGAGTTGTACATAGAAGAGCAGACAAAATACGACTAAAGAAGATTTACAATATTAAGGCACGCAAATTAGAGGAAAGGATGATTGAATTGATTATTCAATGCCAAGGAGGATTATATGTTAAGGAATTAATAGACGGTGACGAGGGGCGAACAACACCCAACATCTCTGTTATATTGGGAGTAAATGCCAAGTGTAAGTCATTAGATGTTGTTGATGTAGAATCAATTAGTGAGTATGGGACCGGGTAAACGTTTATTAAGTCTGCAGTCTTAACTGGCATCTTAGGAGTTTTGCAGGAAGGATAATAAATGAGAAAATCTAAGGGATACCGAAGAGGAACAAGACGCCTACTACGCAAGCATCCAAGAAAGAGGGGGCTTGTATCATTAGGCAGATTCCTAAGAGAATATAAGAAAGGGCAAAAAGTCGCAATAATAATTGATCCGAGCATGCATAAAGGACAACCTCACAGACGGTTTCATGGAAAGATTGGTTCTATTGAGGATAGGAGAGGCAGAGCATATGTAGTCTCCACAACCGATGGAAGTAAAAAGAAAACACTTATAATCCGACCCGAGCATATTCATCCGCATACGGGGGGGTAGGGACTGGTTCAGGAAAAGATCGAAGAAAGGGCGTTGACATTAGCAGAAGTTAAGAGACTCCTACAAAAAAGAGGAGAAGAAGATGAACTTAACTACGTCCAAAGAATAACCCTAGATTATGCTACCAAAGTAACTAAACTCACCTCAAGGGATTCCAAGAAACTTCTGAAGTTGTTGACATCGCTCGGGGTCAGTACCAACGTAAGCATTCAGATAATAAATTCGATGCCAACGACGAAGGATGAATTGCGGGTTTTCATGTCGCAAAAATCAAACTTACCTTCAGAAGAGGAAATAAAAAAAATTCTTAGTAAGATAAAAGAATTTAAGGTCTAAGGGCGTTTTTTACCGTATCTGGAGGAACCACAGATAATGCATCACAATAGCAGTAAGAGACGTGAGAATACTAAGGAGAAGAGGTATGAAGAATACGCCTATGTACTGGACTATTTGGGAGAAGGACATCTAGATGTCCAAAAGCAAAGTTATTCAAAAGAGGCAATAGTTCAAGCGTTAGGGGCGGAGTTATTCACCCTCCTAGAATTGGCTCCAAAAAAGGGAGCTAAAATAGCAATACATGAACGAATTTACATTGGAGTGAGAGAACGGGATAAAATAGATCATGTTAAGAGAAGAATAGACTACGACGGTTTGTCAGCTACAGCTAAGGCTGAGCTGCCATATGCCGTTGAGAGAGTGATAGAAGATGACAGTAGACGATTTCTCAGATTCTTCAACAAGGCACATCCTTTGACGACAAGAATGCATCAACTTGAGTTACTTCCAGGTATTGGAAAGAAGATCATGTGGGAAATCCTAGAAGAAAGGAAAAAAGGGCCTTTCGCTAGCTTTGAAGATCTTGCCGAAAAAACGCGTATTCCAGATCCAAAGAAGACAATAATTAAGAGAGTTCTAGTTGAGCTGAAGGGAGAAGATAAGTATAGAATTTTCACCCGAAAACCATAAAATCTTTACCCGAAAACCGTTAAGAGCCGACGATAGAACTCTTGGGTTTGCAATGGTGGTAGCAACGCAAGTCTTGACTAGACTTAGTTCCAGAAATGAACTACCCGTTTCGGGCTACAAGAACGTCGGGATGCACACCCTAGTTCCGTCCTCTTCGGCAGATCCACTTAATGCCATGCTCTTCGGAGCTAAGCCCGATTTGGCTTGTCGAAGGGTACTAGATCCCATAAGGAGGATTATATCCTGCAAAACAATAGAGTACCCGTGGTAGGGGCAGACCACAAGCCTAGAATGCCTACAAAAGCAAGTAGGGCAAGAAGATGGATCAAAGGAGGAAAGGCAGTACCAAAATGGAGTAGGTTGGGAATATTCTATGTACAACTTAAAAAAGAATCTGGGAATAAAATGCAAGTGATAGTGTTAGGATTAGATACCGGTGCTAGATTCGATGGAGTTGCAATAGTGTCAAGAAAGGAAGTCTTACAGACGGGAATGTTGGAGTTGCCAAAGGATGTAGTAAGGAGGATGAACCAAAGAAGAAGACAAAGGAGACTTAGAAGATATAGAAAGTGTAGGAGAAGACCTTGCAGGTTCAATAATAGAAAGAGACCTGCTGGATGGATGGCACCTTCTCAGAACGCCAAAGTTGAGTTTAGACTTAGAGTTGTGGAAGGATTAATAGAGCTGTACCCAGCAACCAAAGCGGTGGTGGAAGATGTCAGATTTGATCATTATAGAAAGAGATGGGGCAGTTTCTTTTCCACAACAGAAATTGGCAAAACGATATTGTATAACGTGCTATTTGATTGGTTTGGAGAGGTTACGCTCGTTGACGGTGTAGATACAGCCAAATCAGGAGAGGAGTACAGGGCCAGGAAATCATCCGATAAGAACGAACGATCCGTTCATTCTCACGCCATAGATGCTCTTGTAATATCTGCCAAAGAAGTAGGGTTGGATGTTCTAAAGGTCTATTCTTTCTTTGTGTGGAAGAGGTATCAGTATCCAAGAGGGCAACTTCGCAAATTCCAATACGAAAAGGGCGGTAAAAGGAGGAGAGAGGGTGGAAGTATGAGCCTGAATGGTTTTAGAAAGGGAGACATAGTCCTCTGGAATGATAGGTTGGCCAGAGTTGGTGGTTATATGAATAGAAGGATCTCATTGCACAGTTTTGATGTGGATAATAGAAGATTCACTCAAAAAGCTAATCCAGATGAATGCGTCAGATTATTCAATCAAAAAATAATGAATTCAGCAATTCCTCCCGCGACTGAAGCTACGGGTTTCCTTATGGAAGGATTATGATTATGATAGGGCAGAACAAATCTATGATGAAATCGTTGCTGAAAACCACTATTTCGCTTTTGAAAAAATACGGTATCCACCCAAACAAAAGGAAGGGCCAAACATTCATTATTGATACAGGAACTATTGACCGCCAAATCTCCTATGCAGATGTCGGTTCAGAAGATGTAGTTCTTGAAATTGGCTCCGGATTGGGGACATTAACATGTGCCCTTGCAGAGAAAGCAAAAGAAGTGATTACGATTGAGGTCGACAAACAGTTTACCACCGTCTTAGATGAAGTTTTATCAAAATACGATAACGTCAAGGTCATATTCGGGGATGCATTGAAACTTGATTTGCCAAAAGTAGATAAAGTCATTTCAAACATTCCGTACAACATCTCCTCTCACCTTACCTTCAAGATTTTGAACATGCAGTTTGAAAAAGCTATTCTAATGTATCAATTGGAGTTTGCAAAGAGGATGGTTGCAGCACCAGGGAGTAAGGACTATGGCCGATTGACGGTTGGTGTTTACTATAAAGCCCGCGCCAATATCCTTGAGGAAGTTCCTAAAACTTCATTCTTTCCCTTACCTGATGTCGATTCAGCCATGGTAGAGCTTTTGCCCAAGAAACCCCCCTTTAATGTACAGGATGAGGAGTATTTTTTCAAAATCGTGCGTAGCATATTCATACATGCGAAGAAGAAGCTAAATGCAGCGCTTAACCATTATCTTAAACACATCGGTATCAAAAAAGAGGAGGCCACAAAGATAATTGCGAAAATTCCATACAGAGACATGAGAGTTCGTAGCTTAGAACCTGAAAAAGTCGGCATAGTATCAGATCTATTATACAAAGAACTAAGGAGCTCAAGAGCTGATCTAGGCTAAACATATTCATCTTCAGAAAAAAAGGGGAGTATATGTGTATTTGTTGTTTGTTTGCC
>JBHLPJ010000007.1:0-24320 GCA_048939565.1 Promethearchaeota archaeon | reverse complement strand
AAGGATGACTATTACCTGGGAATTGCAAAGGCCGTTTCTGCTCGGTCAACCTGCATAAGAAGAAGGTTCGGAGCTGTAATCGTAAGAGATGATGCTATAGTTAGCACCGGATATAACGGTGCGGCCAGAGGCGTTGTTAATTGCCTTGAAGTTGGGTGTCTAAAAGACGAAGTAGGTGCACCGGAGTATTCAGGATACGACTTCTGCATAGGAGTCCATGCAGAAGAGAATGCAATAATAAATGCAGCAAGACATGGTGCTACTGTGAAGGATGGGGCACTGTACATATTTGGGGAATATGTCAAAGACAGATCATTCACTGAAGCCAGACCTTGTGAAAGATGCAAAAGGGCGATAATCAATTCAGGAATAAGGCATGTAGTAACCAAGAAGATGGATGGTTCCGTTGGCAAATACAGTGTTGAGAACTGGATTAAGGAAGATACAAAACGATATCTAGACAGACTTAAGAAAGAAAGAGAAAAAAGAGAAGAAAGAGATTAAAAAGCCATTAGCCCAAGATCGCTACGAATTGCTGGATTTCTTTCCCAATATCATCTTGGCTTCGCGAAAAATCCTTTCAATCTTGTCGTCAGATAGTCCTGTTGCCTGCTTCATTTCCCCCATATCTTTGCTAGATAGATCTCTTAGAAACATTATTCCTAAATCTGAAAAACGCCCCATCGCATCTTCATCGACCGTTCTCAGCACTGTTATTGGATAGAGGTTTTTTTGTTCAATTATGTCTCTAAGACTTCCATTTACAGGATAATTCCAGCAAATAAGCTTCATTTCGCGGCATTTTGCGTACTTTTTCGCAGCTTGTGAGGCTTTTGCGTTGCTTATAAGCCAAGCCTCGTCAAATCGTTTCCCTTTTCCCTTTTCCCAGCCTTCCACAAGATCAAGAAAGCGGGCATAGGTGATTAATATTTCCTTTAGCTCTATATATTGGCCCCCTGTATTTCGATATTTACATTCAATCATGGAGCGCTTTTCCCTATCTACTGAGGGTTTGGTAGCAACCACATCAATCTCGTGCTTTGCACATAGACCTCTTGCGTATTGTCTTAGTTTAACCTTATAGCCATGCTTTTTTAGAAGCTCTCCGACGAAGGTTTCAAAAGGGTAACCAGTAGGTCCAAGGCGCATAATGGCCTTCTTAAGACCGTAACGACACGCAGAGCAGGGATCATTCTCAGCCAGCAGTTTGCAGGCTATATCCATAATCTCATCCGTTGTCATACCTTCGTGGATCTTCTTGGAGACTGTCTCGACTATTTCATCTGCCAGTTTTCTGGATGCCCCTGCCCGCAATAAAGTCACGCGTATCTTATTGGGTTGAAATTTCTCCATTTCACCTGAGGCTTTTTTGACCAACATCTTGATTCCTCAAAAATGGTAAATCGTACAGATTGAATGACGCCCAAAGGAATTACCTGTATAGTTCTTGTTCTTATCCATAAAAAATGTTTAGAGTGAAGAATCCGGAAAAATCCAAAATTTAAGAAGTGGTCCCGCCGACCGGATTTGAACCGGTGACCCCTACTGAAGCATTACCAACCAGCAGTAATGCTTTCTCGGTTTCTGCTGTAAGAGCACAGGTTGAGGTGCACAAGACAAGATGTCGAGCGCTACAGCCGAGTGCTCTGCCACTGAGCTTTCGCCGCCGCAAGCTTCTGCTTATGGCTACGGCGGGCTGGCGGAACCATTATTAATTGGTCAAGAATTTTTATTTAAACTTGTTGCTTTCAAAAAATCGAGCATACGGTAGAAGAAACTTTAAATAAGGTTTGCCAATAGCTAATTCTTAATGATGCCCGGGTGGTGTAGTTCGGCCTATCATCTGGGACTGTCAACGTCTTTGATCTAAAGATGACAGAACTCCCAGGACTCGGGTTCAAATCCCGGCCCGGGCGCCACAAAAACCAAAAGTCCTCCATATGCTTTTTGCGTAAAGAGACACGAAGATTGTGAGAAAAGGCCCTACTGCGGAAAGATATTTGTCTGCAGGGTGATCCTTTGAGTATGACCTATGCAAAGACCGGAGAAGATTTACGATATGTTTATAAGTAACTGATTCTTCCATTATGCCAACCGTCGCGCTTTTTATAGGAACTACTTGTAATTGGAGGCTCCCTAAAAAATTGGCCAGTCCCTTTAATTGCCTAGAAGTAATGTTTCTTGAAGTGGCAGACAACAAATTGAGGTGGAGCTATGGCTAAGGAAATTGATAGATGGGAATTAATGACAGCTTTCTTTGAAGAAAAAGGATTAGTAAGGCAACATCTTGATTCTTATAACGCATTCATCAAAGAAGGGCTTCAGCAGCTGGTAGATGAAGTTGGCAAAATTGAGCCAGATATTGAAGGATATTATGTTGAGTTTGGCAAGATTAGGGTAGAAGAACCAAATGTTACCGAAGCGGATGGTTCGATAAAGAAAGTGAGCCCAAGTGAAGCACGTATCCGCAATTTGACATACTCAGCCCCAATATACTTGGAAATGACCCCTGTATTCAAAGATTTCGAAACAGGTATCGAAGAACGTGGAGAAACAATTGATATCTATATTGGAAGAATACCTATAATGCTTAAATCTGAGAGATGCGGGCTCGCCCACTTAAGTCCTGAGAACCTAGTTAAGGTTAATGAAGACCCAAGGGATCCAGGCGGCTATTTCATAGTCAATGGATCAGAACGAGTATTAGTCACTCAAGAGGATCTGGCGCCTAATAGAATACTAACTGAAGAAGCGGGAAGCAGCAGTTCAGCAACTCATGTGGCGAAAGTCTTTTCAACAGCTCGTGGTTTTCGTGCTCCGGTAACCCTGGAAAGAACAAAAGATAATGAACTGAAAGTTTCTTTTCCATCCATACCTGGAAAAATCCCGTTGATAATTCTTGTTAGAGCTCTGGGCGTAATTACGGATAAAGAGATTATGGATACATTTTCCGAGGATTTTGAGATTCGGCGTGAGCTCATACCGACCCTTGAGGCAGCTACGCCCATATATGTCCCTAAGGATCGAGATGAAACAAGAAGAAACGCCCTGGACTACATCGGCAGAAGGGTCGCCATTGGTCAAACCATTGAATATCGACTTCGACGTGCAGAGCAGGTGTTGGATCGCTATCTCCTTCCTCATATAGGCATGAAAGAAGAAGATCGCGTTAGAAAGGCATATTATCTTACACAAATGGCCCAGAGACTTGTTGAATTGGTCCTGGGAAAAAGGGTTAAGGATGATAAAGATCATTATTCAAACAAAAGATTGAAACTCGCAGGCGAGCTCTTAACAAGTCTGTTCAGGGTTGCATTCTTAAATCTAGTTAGGGATGTCAAATATCAGCTTGAACGAACTGCTGTTAGAGGTCGTAAGCCCAATATTCGTACAGCTGTACGAGCTGATGTAATAACCGAAAGACTCAAGCATGCACTTGCTACGGGAAACTGGGTCGGCGGAAAAGCAGGCGTAAGCCAACTACTAGACAGAACAAACTACATATCAACACTGAGTCACTTGAGAAGAATTGTTTCCCCTCTGAGTAGAAGTCAACCTCATTTTGAGGCACGTGACCTTCATCCTACCCATTGGGGCAGAATATGTCCCAATGAGACCCCTGAGGGCCCAAATTGCGGGCTCGTGAAAAATCTTGCTTTGATGGCCTACATTTCAGTAGGAACGGATGAGAGAGCCGTTGAAAATATCCTATTAAACCTGGGTGTCTATCCTGCAGAGGAGGTTATTAAGGACAAGACCAAGAGAGGAGCTCAAGTATTCCTCAATGGTAGATTAGTTGGTGTCCATCCCAAGGCAAAGGAGCTCATTGAAAAGATGAGAATGATGCGTAGAAAGGGAGAGATTCACGATGAAGTCAACGTGGCATATGATAGCGAGACCAACGAAATTCAAATCAACTGTGACTCAGGAAGAGCCAGAAGGCCTTTGATAATTGTTGAGGATGGTGTACCCAAACTTAAGCCTGAATATTTAGAGCAGTTGAGAAATAGAGAGGTAGTTTTCAGCGATCTGGTATCAAGAGGAATTATAGAATACTTAGATTCAGAAGAGGAAGAGAATTCGTTTATTGCTCTTAATCCTGAGGATTTGGCATCCGAGCATACAAATCTTGAAATTGCACCTTCAGCTATACTTGGAATAACCGCATCAACAACGCCCTTCCCCGAACATAACCAATCTCCCCGTAATGTTTACCAGGCAGGAATGAGCAAACAAGCTCTGGGCATTTATGCGACAAACTATCGACATAGAGTCGATACAAGAAGTCATCTGCTGCATTATCCACAAAGACCGATTGTAAAGACTAAGGCAATGGACTCGGTGGGGTTCGCCAGTCGACCAGCCGGTCAAAACTTGGTCGTAGCTGTTCTCAGCTTCCAAGGATATAACTTGGAAGATGCTTTGGTTATTAACAAGGCATCTATAGAACGAGGTGTTGGAATAGGAACCTTTTTCAGATCCTATGAGGCAGAAGAGAGAAAGTATCCTGGAGGTCAGGAGGATAGATTCGAAATTCCTGAGAAAAGCGTTCGTGGCTACCGTATAGCTGAAGCTTATCGTCATCTGGCCGAGGATGGTATCATTGAGCCAGAAATAGAAGTAATGGGCGGCGATGTACTGATAGGAAGGTCAAGTCCTCCGAGATTTCTTGAAGAATATTCTGAATTCGAAGCCATCTCACCTATAAGACGTGAAACCTCTGTAAACATGAGGCATGGCGAAAAAGGCGTGGTTGATACCGTTATCCTTAGTGAAACCATGGATGGGAGTAAGTTAATCAAGATCAAGGTTAGAGATCAGAGGATACCAGAGCTCGGTGACAAGTTTGCATCAAGACATGGCCAAAAAGGAGTCATCGGTTTAATAGTTCCGCAAGAAGATATGCCGTTTACGGGAGAGGGGATAGTACCGGACCTCATAATAAATCCGCACGCGATACCGTCTCGTATGACAGTTGGACAAATAATCGAGGGGATAGCCGGTAAAGTTGGTGCCCTCAAGGGAAATGTGGAAGGAATTGACGGTAATGCATTTAGCGGGGAAAAGGGAGACGTACTTTTCAAAATGCTTAAGGAATTGGGTTATAAACATACAGGACGCGAAGTAATGTACGATGGAATGACTGGTAGAAAATATACTGCAGATATTTTCATGGCTCTGGTTTATTACCAGAAGCTGCACCACATGGTTGCAGACAAAATGCATGCGCGTGCTCGGGGGCCTGTTCAGATACTTACCAGACAACCAACGGAAGGTAGAGCAAGAGAAGGTGGACTACGCTTTGGTGAAATGGAACGAGATTGTTTGATAGGGCACGGTGCAGCATTAGTTTTGAAAGAGCGTCTGCTTGACGAATCAGACAAGTATAATATGTTGATTTGCGAAGTATGTGGCACGATCGGTGTCTACGATAGAAATAAGGATAGATACTACTGTCCCATGTGTGGAGATAAGGGCAGAGTCTCCCAAGTTTCAGTATCCTATGCCTTCAAACTTCTGCTTCAAGAGCTTATGTCTTTAGGACTGTTTCCGAAAGTTGACACTAGGGAGAGAGCTTAGGGTGATTTTACATGTCTGTTAGCAAAGCCATAGGAAGAATCAGTTTTGGGCTACTTTCACCAGATAATATTAGGAAGATGTCTGTAACAAGAATCATAACTGCGGATACTTATGATGAAGATGGATTGCCTATTGACTCGGGATTGATGGATGGACGGCTCGGAACTATTGAGCCCGGCCGACGATGTAAGACCTGTGGCAATCGTGTTGGAGAGTGTCCGGGGCACTTTGGTCACATTGAGTTGGCAAGACCTGTATTGCATGTTGGTTTTGCAAAATTCATAAGGAAACTACTGAGGAGTACTTGTAGGGAGTGTGGTCGTCTACTTATCCCTGAAAAGGATTACGCCACAGCTGAAAAGCAAATGAAGAAATACTTTGATGAAACTGACGAAATTAACGATGATTTGGCAAGTTCCATTATTAAAAGAGCACAAAAGGCCAGTGCATGTCCATACTGTGAAGAAGAGCAGTATAAGATTAAATTAGATAAACCCACGACATATTACGAAGAGGGAGAAACCGGGTCTAATAGGCTTACGCCTAGAGATGTAAGATTAAGACTTGAGAGAATAACCAATGCCGATGCTTTTCTATTGGGTATAAATACAAAAGTCGCCCGCCCAGAATGGACGATTCTTACTGTACTCCCAGTTCCGCCTTCGTGTGTAAGGCCGTCAATCACACTTGAGTCAGGCGTTCGTTCAGAGGATGATCTCACCCATAAATTGGTCGACGTCATTAGAATAAATCAAAGACTTCACGAGAATATCGAGGCCGGCGCTCCCCAGCTTATCGTTGAGGATCTCTGGGAATTGCTTCAATATCATGTTACAACATACTTCGATAACGAAGTAAGCGGTATACCGCCAGCTCGGCATCGATCAGGAAGAGTATTAAGAACACTATCTCAAAGGTTGAAAGGGAAAGAAGGGCGCTTTAGGTCAAACTTGTCAGGGAAAAGGGTGGATTTCTCCGCCAGAACTGTAATCTCCCCCGATCCGAATATCTCAATGAACGAAGTTGGTATTCCGGATAGGATAGCCATGAGCCTAACTGTTCCGGAGAGAGTAAATGAGTGGAACATAGAAGAGTTCAAAGAGCTTGTAATTAGAGGCCCTAAAAGCACTGACGGCGTGAATTATGTAATCCGAAACGATGGGAGACGCATTGATTTGAGATTCGTTAAAGATAGAAAAGTGGTTGCAGAGACATTGAAACCGGATTTCATTATTGAGCGTCATCTCCGGGATGGAGATATAGTTCTTTTCAACCGACAGCCATCCCTTCATAGGATGTCCATAATGGCTCACGAAGTAAGAGTAATGCCGTATCGAACATTCCGATTGAATCTCGTTGTATGTCCTCCCTATAACGCCGACTTTGATGGAGACGAGATGAACCTGCATGTACCTCAAAGTGAAGAGGCGAGAGCTGAGGCAAGAACACTGATGCGAGTTCAAGAACAGATATTATCGCCAAGATATGGAGGTCCCATTATTGGAGCCATACAAGACTACATCTCGGCTGCATTTCTTCTCACCCATAAAGACACTTTGCTAGACAAGAAAGAGGTTTGTCAACTTCTAATGGCCACGGAATACCGTGACGATCTTCCAAGACCAGAAGTTAAGAAACCGACATCTCTCTGGACCGGCAAGCAGATTTTCAGCCTGTTACTTCCTAAAGGACTTAACCTCACCTTTAGGGCAAAGGTCTGTCATAAGTGTGATGAATGTAAGAAGACAAAATGTCCTCATGATGGTTATGTTGTTATTAGGGATGGAAATCTGATTCAGGGAGTTATAGATAAGAAAGCATTTGGAGCAGGCCAAGCAGGGAGTATGTTTCATAGAATAGTAAAGGATTATGGACCCTATACGGCCCGTGTGTTCCTCGATTCAGTAACAAGAATGCTCATTCAGTACATCACAATTAGAGGATTCACAATGGGCATGGATGATATCGAAATCCGAAAGGAGGCATTAAGTCGAATTAATGACATTCTCAGGAGCGGGATGAGCAAAGTTAGCGACTTAATTTCAATATATCGTGAGGGAGAACTTCAAAGATTACCTGGAAGAACTCTCGAGGAAACACTTGAGATGAGGATTATGGAGGCCTTAACGGAGGCCAGAGACAAGGCTGGAAGTGTAGCCGGAGAATATCTGGGAATGGAAAAACATACAGTGATTATGACAAAAACAGGGGCCAGAGGCAATCCGCTGAACTTGGCTCAAATGGTTGCATGTGTTGGACAACAAGCCGTCAGAGGGAGACGAATTAGAAGAGGTTATAGAGGACGGACATTACCACATTTTAGGCAAGGGGACCTGAGTTCAGAGGCCAGAGGTTTTGTAAGTTCTAGTTACAGGAGTGGTCTCAACCCTATAGAATTCTTCTTTCATGCCATGGGCGGGAGAGAGGGGCTCGTTGATACAGCTGTTAGGACAAGTACTAGCGGATATATGCAACGAAGACTCATAAATGCACTCCAAGATATCAAAGTTGAATACGATAATACAGTGAGGAATGCAGCAGGAAATATCATTCAGTTTGTGTATGGAGAAGATGGAGTGGATCCTGCTAAGAGCGATCACGGAAAAGCTGTGAACATCGATATTATCATTGAAAAAGTGCTGAGCAAATTGGGAGGCAAATAAAAAAGATGTCTTACACATCGAAAAAAACCATTGAGAGCAAAATCAAGAATCTTCGAGAAGAGCGAATTCTGTCTTCAAAGATTATTGACGAGTTGGAAGATAAGCTTGAAGATCAAGAGATAACCCTGAAGCAATTGAATGCTATTATTAAAGAAACAATAAGAGCTTATCGAGAGTCTTTAGTTGAGCCCGGAGAGGCAACCGGAACCGTAGCGGCTCAATCCATCGGCGAACCAGGCACCCAAATGACGCTCCGGACGTTTCACTACGCGGGTGTAGCCGAGCTTGACGTTACTTTGGGACTTCCTCGATTGATAGAAATTGTGGATGCTCGACGCAATCCCCCCACACCGATGATGACAGTCTATCTGAATCCAGAGCTTCGCTCAGACGATGGTAAAGTTAGGGCAATTTCACAGCTGATTGAGCTTACAAAGATTGAAAACGTAGCTTTTGATGTGGAAATCGATTTGACCAACATGCAGATACTAATTAAATTGGACCAAGAGCTTTTGGAGGATAAGGGTGTCACCCCAGAACAAGTACTAAACAAGGTAAATAAACTAAAAAAGGGAGAAGTTAGCATTTCTCAGGATAATCCAAATGTCATAGTAGTCAATCCTAAAACTCTTGAGCTGAATGAACTTCAAAAACTTCTTCAAAAGATTAGGAATCTGGCAATTAAGGGGCTAAAAGGGATCAGAAGAGTCATAATTAGAAAAGAGCATGGAGAATATGTTATACATACAGAAGGTACAAACCTGTCTGATGTACTAAAAATCAGTGGAGTAGAGGGAATTAGAACCAGGAGCAATCACATACACGAAATAGCTACAACTCTGGGTATAGAAGCCGCAAGAAACGCCATTATCCAAGAGGCCATGAGCGTGCTGGAAGAGCAGGGACTCGATGTTGACATACGTCATATAATGCTTGTCGCAGACCTTATGACCTATACGGGAGAGATAAGACAAATAGGAAGACATGGCATAAGTGGGCAAAAGTCAAGCGTTTTGGCAAGAGCCGCATTTGAAGTTACCGTAAAACATTTACTAGAAGCGAGTGTTAGAGGTGATGAAGACCCCCTTAAAGGAATAACCGAAAATGTTATAGTTGGGCAGATTGTACCTTTAGGGACGGGTTCAATCGATCTCTTGATGGGAAAACGGGGTAAGGAGAAATAATACCAATGATAGATGTTGATAAAGCACTCAGAATAGCAATCAAAAGCGGAAAGATCATAATAGGATCAAAAAGAACTCTGGAAGACATGAAAAAAGGGAGAACGAAGCTTATTATAATAGCTTCAAACACACCCTCGGAAATCGCGCAGGATGTCGAATATTATGCAAAGCTTAGCAGAGTACCGATATTTGTTTACCCGGGTTCGAGTTGGGACCTGGGATCTGTATGCGGAAAACCTTTTATGGTCTCAACACTAGCAATAACCGACCCTGGAGATTCAGACATTTTAAAACTTGCTGAGGTATAGAAAATTGACCGCGCATGTAAAGTTTACAGCAGATGAAATGCACTACATTTCATTGTTTGAGAGTATAACCGGTGCCATCGCAAAAGACTGTATAATCGACGAAAACGGAGGAAGGATAATCTTTGTTGTAAAAGCAGGGAATATAGGCCTCGCTATAGGACGGGGAGGGTCCAACATAAAACGAGTAAGGAAGTTCATAGGAAAGCTTGTAGATGTTGTCGAGTATGCAGTTACGCCTGAAAACTTCATCAAAAACATCCTCACACCCGCTAAAATCAAATCAATACACATAACCGAAAAAAGCGACGGAAAGAGGATTGCGTCCATCGAAGTAGAGCCTAGCGACAGAGGAATAGCAATAGGAAAGAATGGTAAGAATATTATGAAGGCCAGAATACTGGCAAAACGGCACTTCGGAATAGATGATGTGAAGATCAAATAGTAGATCTGTTCTGTCTGTAAATCTTAAAGCAAAACCAAAGAATAAGTTAAAATAAGCTAAGAGTGGTTTTTAGAATCCAGAATTTCATCGCACTGGTTTTTCTTTCTTGCCAGCCAGCACCGCCTCTAAAGAGATATTGTTTACCTTAATCACTTTCCAGCGAACGCCAGGAAGATCTCCCTTGGCACGTCCCCTTGCACCCCCTATGCCAACAACTGTAACTTCATCATGCTCATCGACTACGTTCAAAGCCCCGTCACCAGGGAGAAAAGCGGAAATTTGTTTACCATTTTTTATTAATTGAATACGAACGCACTTTCGAATTGCCGAATTCGGCTGTTTCGATTCTACACCAACCTTTTCTAAAACTATTCCTCTCGCTTGCGGTGCGCCCCCTAGAGGATCAGCTTTGACATCCAGCCTAAGCATTTTTCTTTTATAGTATCGGTCACTCCAGAGGAATTTCTTCCTCTTTCGCTTAAGCTTTCTTGCCGAGAATTCACCTTTGGGTGCTTTTGAGCCAGGCAATCGTCATCCTCCTTAAGACTGGCTAAGGAGTATGGAGATTCATATTTAAAGTTTCTGCCTGAATGATGGGGCAAAGATTCATGTGTGTTTGGAGCATAGACTCAAAAATTCAAATTACTTAACTTTAAATAGGGTATTGTTTAAACATAGGCTAAGATTTAAGAGCCAGCGTTTATTAGATGGGCTGGGGGCAAGGAATTGCCGAGGAAGAAAAGAGCGAAAAAAAAGAAAGAGAAAGAAGCAGAAGAAGAAATTCCGGAAGTAAAAACTGAAGAAGCGGAAAAACAATTCTTTGGACGCGCAGAAGTAATCTATAAGACGAGTCCCAACTTCATTGTCAGATTGTGGTGGATTTTCCTAGTATCATTAGCTGTGGCAGCGATAGGTGTCGTAAGATTGGTTTTGTCAGGCTTCAGTACGTTTTTTGACATCATTATGCCCATAACCACCGTAGTAACTACTTTCAATACGCTCTACCTTTACATCGGGTTAACTGGGATTCTATTCTTCATTGCAATCGTTGTACTAAGTCGTTATGTTGGCAAACATCGCATGGTGGCATACACTCTTTTAGGGATTTCAGTCTTCTTCTTGATCCGAATTATAGAAAACAATTTTACCGCGATAATATTGCCCGCCATCGATGTAAGTCTTCCATTCTATACTGGCATCATATATTGGGCAATGGTGATTCAAGTGTTCATTGTACCTTTCTTGTTGGAGAGGGTTAACAAAGACTTGGAAAGGATATATGTAGCGACCCGTTTTGGCTTTCTCCTTGATTCAGGATGGCTGAGAGATTGGGATATTATTCCCTATTTCATTATTGGCGGTGTAGAAATAGAGATGCCAAGTAACCCGATAAGAAAATTCTTCCACTGGATTTTCAAACTCAGCGATATTAAGGTATTCTTCAGGAGAAAAATCGAGATCAAAGGAGATACTACTAGATACTATAGGTTTCGAGACTACCCGAATGGTCCAGATCTTGTAAGAATGCTAAAGAGGTACAGGTATCGATTAACATACCTACACAAGAGGCTGCCAGGCATTAAATACTGGCAGGATAGGCGTAAGATTATAAGAAAGATCAGAGACGGAAAAGGACCGCTTATCCTTAGTCCTGACGTCCTGGAAGAGATAAAAGACAAGAGACAAAGATAATTCCTCTCCATTGTGAAAAGCGCATATCAATCAAGCCTTGAGAATTTTTTGAGAATTAATGAAGCAATTACTCCGGCAACAGAGATGGCGGCGGTCAACACGAATAGGGGCGCATATGATCCTGTTAGATCTCTAAGAAAGCCACCTATATAGGGTGCAATAATAGCTGACGAAAAAGCGAAAGTACTGACTATCCCAAGAGCTTTGTTCACGTTCCCAGGAGAAGTTATGTCTTTAGGAATCGTAAAACATGGTCCAAAGCTCATATTGCTTCCCCAGCCAATAACCATTAGTGTGCCCAATAAGTATACAAGGTTAGTTATCGGAGGCCCAGCAAGAATTAGGATACTGACATTGATTCCCAACCCTATAGCCATAACTGCGACTCTCTTTCTAGTTCTGTCGGCAAGGAATCCGCCAACCAAAGAAGCAGGTATCCCCACAAGAGTCAAGAATGGGAGTACGATGCTGCTTTCAAATTCAGACAGGTTACCTACCTCATAGATGTAAGATGGTATCCACGACAGTGCGGCATAGACAGCAAAGTATAGAGTGAATGCGACTAATCCTAGTATCCAAACAGCCGGGTTTCGATACACAGACTCATCGGATTCGGAGGGTTCCTTTGGCTCCACCTCGGATTTCTTTTCAAATCCATATTGTCTTGGCATAGGTATTCTTTGAGTTGCAGCAACAAAGACTATTATGAAGAATAAACTGATCACCGAAAAAAACATGAAAGGAAATAGCCACCCAAAGTAGATTTGGAGAATCGGAGGCGTTCCAAGAGCAATTGACATTCCGACAAGGACAGATGCATTAAAAATGCCTATTGCTCTGCTTACTTCTGAAGAAGGGAACCATGAATGGAGATAACTTATCCCGGTTACGCGGATATTGGCCACACCAAGCCCAAGAATAAATCTTAGTCCTACCATTATATGATAAGGAGGCAGCAGGCTGATCACAAACTGAGGAACTGAAATACATAATAGCCCAGCAAAAAGAATCCATCTTAAACCGTAGCGATTTATAATGTGTCCCCAGACAACTCCGCTGCAAGTATACGCAAGACCAAAAGATACGATTAATAATGAAGCTTCAGCGTAGGTCAGACCCAATTCGGAGATGAAACTCGGAATCAATGGTGGATACATAAAAACATGAATGTATGCAAGAAGGGCAGAAACGCTAGTCACAGTCAGGACTAACCACTTAGAACGATGAGTGTCCGAAATGGCTTCTGCTGCGTTCAAATATCATTACTCCTCGACAATTCTTTTTGCCTTTCCTGTCGATCTTGGAAGACTGCCAGGAGCTACTAGCTCGACTTCTGTTCTAAGACCGAGGGCATTCCTCAATTGCTCGTTGATCTCTTTCTTAAGTTCATCCCCCAGTCTCTTATTCTTCCATATGGCTTCTTCAGGTTCAACTCTCACAAGAAGATGGTCTAATATTTCAACATCTAATCTGGATACTCTTTTTGGAACTATCTGATAGTTCAAGGTGACGCCGCCTATACCGATTAACGCATGCTCGATTTGACTTGGAAACACGTTTACTCCTCTTATGACAATCATGTCATCAGATCTTCCAAGTATTCTGGCAATACGCGGGTGAGTCCTACCACACTCGCATCCTTCTTCATTAAGAATCGTCAAATCCTTTGTTCTGTATCTTATTATCGGTATACCTTCTTTTGTTAACGTTGTTATTACTAATTCACCCCTTTCACCTGGATTCAATACAAGACCTGTCTCGGGGTCAATTATCTCAGCGTAGAAATGATCAGACCATAGATGTAATCCATTTTTCTCGCGACATTCAACCGAGACTCCAGGACCGATTATCTCTGCAAGTCCGTAGAAGTCAATGGCAAGCATATTATATTCGTGTTCTATTCTCTTCCTCAGTTCATCAGACCATGCTTCAGCACCGAACAGTCCAAGTCTTACTTGCATATCTTCACTCATGTTCATACCCTGGTCTTTCGCCACTTCTGCCAAGTATGCAGCAAAGGATGGAGTAGAACACAGAACGGTTGTCCCGAAGTCCTTTATTATCATCAATTGCCTTTGTGTGTTTCCACTGCCAGTCGGTATAATCGTCGCCCCTATCCTTTCTCCCCCATAATGAAACCCCAAGGCCCCTGTAAATAGGCCATACCCATAGGCATTTTGAACAATATCATTATGTCTTACTCCCGCAGCATACATGCATCTAGCCATTACATCGGTCCAGGTCTCAATATCTTTTTTTGTGTAGCAAGCAACGGTTGGTTTTCCGGTTGTACCCGAAGTTGCGTGAATCCTAACAATTTCATCAAAAGGCACTGCAACCATTCCAAAAGGGTAACTGCTTCTCAATTCCTCCTTTCCGGTAAATGGAAGCTTTGTGATATCGGCAAGCTTTCTGATTTCGTCCGGCTTGATTCCTGCTTTATCAAATTTCCTTTTATATAATGGAACATTATCAAATGCGTATTTTACCATGTTTTTCAGTCTTTTGAGCTGCAGATCTCTTAATTTTGGCAAAGGGATCGTCTCTATTTCTCTGTCCCAATATTGATTGTTTCGTCGATTCGTCTTTATCCCTCCAATTCGCATAATGGGGCGGTGAAGGACACCAGTTTAATATTTTTTTGGCTTAGAGTTTCCTAGCTTCTCCTTTACTGCCTCAACTCCAAATTCAAACGCCTTCAAGTTCATCTCGTGTTTATCCCTAGGAATGATCTCTATGATCGAGGCTTTAATATCCTCCATTGTTAGAGGAAGTCCAGCACTTACGGATAATCCACCAAGCATCACAACATTGGTACTCACTACGTTCCCCGCTCTTATTGCAAGATCGGTCGCTTCTATCGAAATCACTTCTTTCGTCAGTTCTTTTAACGATTCGATGATTCTTTCAATCGCCGGATAAGAAGCCTTCCCTGTTGTTACATCAACTGAGAAGATGGGCTTAGTATTTATAATTACATAGCTCTCAGGGGATAGGTATTTTTCTCCTACTCTCAAAGCCTCGACAGGCTCAAATCCCAGAAGAAAATCACACCTTCCTTTAGGAACCAAAGGTCCGTAAACCTCACTACCCATTCTTATGTGGCTTAACACCGCCCCTCCCCTTTGGGCTGCGCCAAACGTGTCTGCTGCCCTTACCTTTATTCCCTTCTTAACAGCAGCATTTGCCAAAACTGTGGCAGCTAGAATTATGCCTTGGCCTCCAACTCCCGCGATCAGGAGATTGAGTTCGTCAAGTTTTTCAGAAGGGCACACTACCAGCTAACCCTCCAATATTAAATAAGCTTGAAATGGACAGATTTCAGCGCAAACACCACATCCAACGCAAAGTGTTGGTTCAACATTTGCCTTCTTGCTATCTTCGTCCCAGACTATTGCAGGGCAGCCAAAGTCTCGGATGCAGGTTTTACAGCTCTTACATTTCTCTGGATCAACAGCATATATGATTCTCGCCTTTCCTGCTTTTTCATCGATCTTTGCCTGTAATAATGCGCATAGTCTTCTAGAAACTACAACAGCAGGACCGTTATGCTTTACGGCCTTCTTAATCACTTCGATGCTTTTCTCGATATCAAAAGGATCCACAACTTCGACAAACTTGATGCCGGAGGCTCTGGCAATATCTTCGATTCTGATTGCATGCGTGATTTCACCCATTGCCGTCTTTCCAGCACTCGGACTTTCCTGAAAGCCGGTCATAGCGACAGTTTGATTATCAAAGATAATTATTGTGAGATTTGCATTGTTGAATACGGCATTGACTAATGCAGGCATCCCTGCATGGAAAAACGTAGAATCTCCCAAGGTAGCAATTACAGGGTTTTTTATTCCTGTTTTAGACACACCAATTCCAATACCTATGCTTCCACCCATACAAAAACAAGTATCCTGCATCTCCAGTGGCGGAAATGCACTTAGAGTGTAGCATCCTATATCTCCAGTGATAATCGGTTTTCGAACTGCCCGACGAATATTAAAGAATGTTGCTCTATGAGGACACCCAGGACATAATACAATGCTTCTTGGAGGTACCAGATTACTACTTTTCCTTGATAACTCGGCACTTGGCTTTGGTTTGAGACCTACTAATTTCGAAATGGCAGCAATGGCCAACTCTGTGTTTAATTCCCACTCTCTAGGCAAATCTCCGGTTAATCTTCCTCTAATGTCTACACTGACTTCTGAATCGTAAGCTGTTTCCTTAAGCCTTCTCTCCATAAATGGTTCGATTTCCTCTAAGACGAGAACTTTCGCTACTTTTTGAAGCAGAGTCCGCATCAGTGTTATTGGGGGTGGATTGACCACCCCGATTTTAAGATATGAAACCTCATCATTCAGTTCAAGAATTCTTAAGGCATCTAATGCATAATTACCGGCAGAACCACATCCAACAATACCTAACTTCTTTTCTCCTATTCGCAGCTCATTATAAGGTAGGGCCAGTGTTAGCTCTTGAATTAATCTCTGCTTCTCGTGTAGCCACTTGTGTCTATGATGCGCCCAAGATGGGACCATAACCCACCTCTGGGGATCCCGGATAAATTCAGGATTCTTCTTTTTTGGTTTAATGTGACCCAGCTTCACGTTACCCCTTGAGTGACTCAGTCTAGTTACTGACCGAATCATAACTGGAAGTTCCAACTCTTCTGATAGATCAAAGGCGTTGGCAACCATATCTTTCGCTTCTTGAGGATCTGCTGGTTCCAACATTGGCAACTCAGAAAACATAGCGTAGAACCTGTTATCCTGTTCATTCTGGGAGCTATGTGCACTTGGATCGTCAGCTGTAACGATAACCATACCACCACGAACTCCGGATTGATTCAACGACATAAGCGGATCCGCAGCCCAATTAAGACCAACGTGTTTCATAGAAACCATCGATCGCAGACCGGTAATGGCAGCTCCAATGGCTACCTCCATGGCAACTTTTTCATTAGTGGACCATTCGGCATATATGTCAAAACTCTTGGCCACCCTTGCCAGACTTGTCAGGATTTCAGATGCCGGAGTACCGGGATAAGATGACGCGATATTAACGCCGGCTTCAAGAGCACCTCTTGCTATGGCCTCATTCCCCCATAGGAGAACTTGTTCGCCAGGTGAGTCTTTTGCAAAAACTGGAGTGCTCACGTATCCTCCTCCCTTAAATTTTAGCTTAAACAGACAGTGACATCCTTTTAGGAATACATCTAAAGTTAGTTACCAACAATATAAAGTAACCTACCCCAAAGTAACCTATCAGATTGGGGTAAGAAATAGCCAAGAATAACCTTGTGGAAAAATGATTTACTCACAAAAGTTCGACTTCAATAAAAACCTTTGGTGGAATGCGTATACGCATTATTTGACGCATGGTTCTCTCATCGGCATCAATATCGATAAGTCTTTTATGTATACGGAGTTCCCATTTCTCCCATGTTGCTGTTCCTTCACCACACGGAGTCTTACGTAGAGGAACTCTGAGCTTCTTTGTAGGCAACGGAACTGGTCCAGACATGCGTAAACCTGTTCTTTTGGTGATTGAACTAATCTGTCCACATACGTCATCCAGCATCTTTCGATCAGTGCTTGAGATTCTGATTCTAGCTTTTTGAGGCATCTATGTTTCCTCATTATGTAGAGATTTTTGAATAGTTATGTTTAGGAAAACAAAGGAAAAAATGCGGAGTATTTTATTTACGGGGTGTTAAATCTTCGACCACACCTACCGCAACAGTTTTTCCCATATCTCTGATTGCGAACCGACCCAGCGGTGGAATATCCTTTGTCTTCTCCAGCACCATTGGTCTTGTAGGTATCATTTTGACGAGGGCACCATCTCCAGATTTAATGAAGTCAGGCTTATCTTGGATTACAGATCCCGTCTTCGGATCAAATTTGTTGATTATCTCCTCGAATCTGCAGGCTATTTGGGCAGTATGGGCATGAATTACTGGAGTATATCCTTTTGCTATAGCAGTGGGGTGGCTCAAAACCAGGATGCGGCCTGTGAAATTCTCTACGACTGTTGGAGGCTTTGTCGAATGACCGGCTACATCCCCTCTTCGAATATCCGCTCTGCTCAAACCACGCATGTTGAAACCGATGTTGTCACCAGGCTCTGCTGAAGGAAGAGTTTCGTGATGCATCTCAATACTCTTAACTTCTCCGGTTTTCCCTGTTGGTTGAAATATGAGGCTGTCTCCAACCTTAAGTACACCCGTCTCAACCCGACCACAAGGGACTGTGCCAACTCCCGTTATTGTAAACACAGCTTCAACTGGAATACGCAAAGGTAGTTTAGTCGGCTTCTCTGGAACCTTCAGTAGATCAAAAGCTCCGATTAGCGTTGCTCCTTTATACCAAGGCATTTTGTCACTAAGTTCTGCGAAATTGTCGCCGGTCCAGGCCGATACTGGAATGAAGTTTACATCCTCGACCTTCTTCTGATAGATAGGTCTAAGCATGTCCAGCACGCCTTCTTTGACCTGCTCATATCGTTCTTGACTCCAATTCACAGATGGGTCATCCATCTTGTTTATGGCTACAACTAGCTGATCAACGCCTAGAGTACGAGCCAGATAAGCATGCTCACGGGTTTGTCCGCCAGGGCCTATCCCTGCTTCGAATTCTCCTTTCTTTGCCGATACTACAAGAAGAGCGCCGTCTGCTTGGCTTGTACCAGTAATCATGTTTTTGATGAAGTCTCTGTGTCCAGGAGCATCGATGATGGTGAAGTAATACTTTTCAGTCTCGAATTTCTTGTAGAAGAGATCGATGGTAAGTCCTCTTTCACGTTCTTCCTTTAAACGATCAAGCACAAATGCAAATTTGAAGCTTGATTTATCATATTCATCAGCAAGGGACTCTAACTTGCGCATTTCGGCATCTGTTACTGCGCCAGTTTTGAAAAGCACGTGCCCCATTAGGGTGCTCTTGCCGTGGTCTACGTGGCCGATGACGACTAGGTTAAGGTGGGGCTTCTTTTCAGACATGAGTTTTTCCCTCCAATAGTTACTTTTTATACATTATTGAGGTTTATGACTTGTTTGGCTAAGATAGAGGCATGAACCAACTTTATAAATTTTGTGATTTTATATAATTCAGAAAGCGTCCAACAAATTAATAACGGTTGGGCGATGTTAATAAGATATCAAAAATCACAATTAAAAGATTTCGATAAGATTTATTTAAGCTGCCAATTTAGGATGAATAGGACCAAAGCAATTGCCAGGAGACCACATCGATTATGTGTGGGATAATTGGAATCCTTTTAGAAGAAGGTGAAGTAGCACCGCTGCTGAGAGAGTCTCTAAAAAGACTAGAATATCGGGGCTATGATTCCGTTGGATTGGTCACCATTCACAAAAACAGACTCTTGATCAAAAAGGATAAGGGAAAAATTGATGACGTTAACATAAGGCTAAAACTTGACATTTTGCAGGGAAAAATAGGAATCGGACATACTAGATGGGCCACCCATGGTGCGCCATCAAGGATAAATGCACATCCTCAGGTAGACTGCAAAGAGGAAATTGCAGTAGTGCATAATGGAATTATTGAGAACTTTTTGGAATTGAGAAGAGAACTTGAAGAAACAGGACATCACTTTAGATCTGAAACAGATACTGAAGTAATTCCCCATCTAATAGAAGAGAAGATTGAAAAGGGAAGCGATCTGGAAGGAGCCGTCAAAGAGACCCTCCAAAGATTGGAAGGGTTTTATGCAATAGTTGCATTATATGCCGGAGAAAGCGATAGATTGATTTGTGCTAGAAACGAGAGTCCTTTGGTTTTGGGAATCAAAGATGGGGCAGCTTTCTGCGCGTCTGACATTCCAGCGTTTTTGCCCATGACAAACAAAGTTGTGTTTGTTCACGACGGGGAGGTCGTTACTCTTGCTATCGATAATTACAATATCGAATCCATTTCAAATGAGCAATCGATTAAAAGAAAACCGTCAACCGTTTCGTGGACAGTGGAAATGGCTCAAAAGGGTGGATTTCCACATTTCATGCTCAAAGAGATTCATGAACAACCTAGATCACTTAGGGATACACTAAGAGCCAAGAGAAAAACTCTGAATGAAGTGGTTAAGACACTGCACGATGCAGATAGCGTTTACATTACTGCTGCAGGTACAGCAAATCACGCAGGAATAGCCGGTAAATATATGTTTGCAGAATTGACTGATTCCCCTACTCAAACAGTAATATCCTCAGAGTTCTCAGACGCTGTTGGAAATGCAATTAACGAGAACTCAGTCGTTTTGGCGGTTAGCCAATCCGGAGAAACCACAGATACTCTTGTGGCAGTAAAATATGCCAGAAAGATGGGGGCAAAAATAATTGGCATAACAAATACCATTGGAAGCTCGATTACAAGACGTGCAGATAAGATATTCTATACCCATGCGGGTCCAGAAATAGGTGTTGCTGCTACAAAGACTTTTTTGGTTCAATTAGCAAGCCTGGGGCTTATCAGCCTACATCTTGCCAATCATGCAGGTAGATTAACCAATTCGGAATTCAAGGAGTTGATGAAGACCCTAGAAAGCTCACCGAATATTGTTCAAAGAGTTATAAAAAAGGAAGAGAACATAATCAAAATGGCAGCAAAAACATACGCAAATAGTCCTGACTTCCTCTTTCTGGGAAGAGGAATCAATACAGCCACGGCCATGGAGGGGGCATTGAAACTCAAGGAGATCTCATACATCCATGCAGAAGGCTATCCCGCTGGGGAATCGAAACATGGTCCAATAGCCCTTGTAGAGACTAGGTTTCCCGTTGTTTTTGTGGCTCCTCCTGACAAAACTCATCACAAAATCATTGGAAATATCATGGAGATGAAAGCAAGAGGAGCAAGAATAATAGCGGTGGCTGAATACGGCGACAGAAAAGTGACAAGTATCGCAGACACGGTATTCAATATACCAAAAATGGTTCCAGAAATATTGACTCCGATACCTTATGTTGTTCCTCTGCAGCTACTTGCCTATTATGCAGCAGTACTGAGGGGTTATGATCCCGATAAACCTAGGAATCTTGCCAAATCAGTAACTGTGCTCTGAAGTCATGAATTCAAAAGTTTAAATAGGCCTTGAAATAATATGATTTCCAAGACTTAGAAACGAATTTCGTCGGGTGTATGAAAGGTGATATTTGAAGCAGAACCTGGACGCAAAAGAATAAGACCCATTGTCACGTATTCAATAATTTTAATTAATGTAATAGTATATATTTTTCAGAATATAGATTTTGGTACCTACCTCTTTATGGTAAATAACTACGGTCTTAGACCTTCGGAGATAATGAGTGGGCAGAACCTGGTTACACTGCTTTCGTCCATGTTTCTTCATGCTGGCATTTACGAGGGGTACTATGGGTTGCTTCATATTTTCATGAATATGTACATATTATTCATCTTTGGAGATGATGCTGAGGGTGTCTTTGGAGGCCCTCTATTTCTCGGATTCTATCTATTCTGTGGGATTATTGCGGGTCTATTTCATGCGGCGGTAACCGTATTATTCCTGCCCGGAATGGCGAACATTCCAACAATTGGAGCATCTGGCGCTATATTCGGAGTTATGGCAGCCTATGCACTTGCATTTCCGAAAAGGAGACTCATGATGTTTATGTATTATTATCCTGTGCAGCTACCTGCACTTGCTGCGGTGGCCTTCTTGGTAGCAATCGAAGTCGCCTATTCCGTATTTACCATATTTCTTGGTCTCTCTGTTTCAATTGCAAACACAGCTCATGTGGGGGGATTTATCGCAGGGGCAGCGTTTACATTTCTTTTCAAGCTGACCGGGAGAGGCCCGTGGAAGGAGAAGGAGAAGCTTCCGGATGAGTATTATTACCGTGTAGAAGAATACTAATATTGCATTCGGTAACAAGTAATATGGCACCTATAATATGTAGCAAAACGTGGAAGTAGCCCCGTATTTACAGGCCAAAAAGCAAAGGGGCACAGGAAGTTATGTATCAAACCAGAGGCCGACTTCCGAGAGCATATGTTGTTCTAGGCGAAGAAGAGCAGCCGCCCAGAAGAACATGGCCCCTAGTTACGTACACAATCATAATAGTTAATATCATTTCCTACGTTTTCGGACACATACGGCTTGTGACATATGAACTTCTAAAAACAGACTTTGGTCTAATACCATCGCAGATTATGAGCGGGCAGAATCTTTACACATTGATAACGTCAATGTTTATCCATGCGAGCTTCTATGATGCAGGATTTTGGGGTCTGATTCTCTTCGGATTTCATATGCTTTTCCTATGGCTTTTTGGGGATGATGCTGAGAATGTTTTTGGGCACTCCCTATTTCTAGCGCTTTACCTATTTTCGGGAGTCATAGGAGGCCTATTTCATTCGGCATTATCCGTTTTGGTGTTGTCTCCTGCCACGGATATCCCGATGATAGGGGCATCAGGTGCAGTATTTGGAGTTATGTCAGCCTACGCCTTTTTCTTCCCAAGAAGGCGACTTAGACTATTTTTCATCTTTCGATATTATCGTTGGCGTCGTTATCGGTACCGTCCGTATGACCGAAATCGTCACGTAATTCCTTTAGGGTTACCAGCTTATGTCTTCATAGCATCAGCAGTAGCAATTGAGGCAATTCTCTCATTAGCTCTATTTAGTGCAGGTACATTCTATACAGACATATATCATCTATTAGCAGGCATGTTGGCCATAGGCGGATTTATCGGGGGGGCCATCTTTGCCTTGTTTTTCAAAGCAGCCGGGCGAGGACCTTGGAGAGGAGATGGAGAACCCTCAAATAATCATCAAAATTACGAAGAAGAATAGTCTAGCCGATAGTAAAATATGATAAATGTGGCTATTATTAGTGGGAATTCAAAGATTGGAGATAAGGAAAGTTGGTATTACCAACGGAAGAAAAGCAACTTCGTAAGATAACAAAGCCAATCTTCACCTATACGATTATAATTATCTCCCTAGCAATGTATTTTGTTGAAAACATAAGTCCAGAGATTTATGCGTTTCTCAAAAATGACTTCGGATTAATACCGTCTCAGCTCATGAATGGGGAGAATCTCCACGCACTAATAACATCAATATTCCTACATGTGGGCCTATATGACGGTTGGCCACTCAGTCTGATTCATATTGGAGTTTATATGCTCCTGCTTGGCCTTTTTGGAGATGATGCTGAAAATGTCTTTGGAAATGCCCTATTCCCCCTATTTTACCTGTTCTGTGGAGTCATAGGAGGTCTATTTCACTCAGCCCTAGTTGTGACTTTTCTTACCCCTGCAATGGACCTCCCAGCATGGGGATCATCGGGAGCTATATTCGGAATCATGGCAGCCTATGCCTTTTTCTTTCCAAAAAGAAAGCTTAAGATATATTATCTAGCCAGGGAGTATTATACCACCATATCATATCGTACTGTGATAAGGTCCAGTAGGATCTCTGCTTGGGTCTTTGTGGTAGTTATTATATTGTTCGAGCTGGCGTTTACCCTTTTTGTGATAAATTTCGGTACGTTCTATGTATTTGGAAACACGGCCAACATAGGCGGATTTATGGGTGGGATAATCTTCACACTGCTTTTTAGAACGACAGGACGAGGACGGTGGATAAAAAGGGAATCTCGCGTCATGGATTTCGAACTAGCGGAGGTTAATTGAGAACAAATTGTCTTACATATGCAGAGATGTTCACGGCTATAATTTTGGGAGTAATGAGTTTCAGCAAAAAATCCTAGCTCAACTGAAGTAGGTCTGACTCCCTTTATCAAAATCCTTCACAACATCGATGTGCAATCCTTTGGGGCTGAACCCGGGGGGAGCATAGATCAATGGTAAGTTTGGGAAAAAGGCGCCTATGCCCCTCTCAGCAAGGACTACCGAAGGATGGCCAGGATCTTCAAAAACATTTCTAGTGATTCCGAGTGTGAGTGCTCTAACCTGACGTTCATCCATAAAGCCCAGCGAATGCAGGTACTCGTGCAACAGAATGTGATAGTTGTAGGCCCAAACGACCTCTTCAGGTTGTTCTGCCATGATTATTCGCAAAGGTGTTTTGTTCATCAGGATCATTGTTCCACCGGAGAAGAACATCCCACCAATGAATCCGCCTCGAAACACTCCCATTTCCACAAGACCTAGAGCAAGACCTGCTCGATGGTGTCCGATCTCGTCCTCAACATCCCTCTTTACCTGTTCGAAGACATCTGGTAATTGTTTTCTTAATTCTTGAAATTCCATAGAAACACCAATCTCCACATATTATAACGCAGTTATATATTTAAATTTTTCAGAAATGGGATTCTTGCATTTCATTTTGGTGTGAATTCTGGAATGTATAGTCTAAGAAGGTAGAATCCTCAGTCTTTGGTCTCATACTTAGTCTTTTCAGGGGGGCCTTCCACAGGATATGGCATTGCTTGTCTGGATATAGTGGCA
>JBHLPJ010000059.1:0-7477 GCA_048939565.1 Promethearchaeota archaeon | reverse complement strand
CTCATAAGTGCTCTTTCAAGTACGTGGGGAAATTTGATATAAAGGTACTCTACCCATACCCCTTCGTTCACTGCAAAATTGAAAAGATAGGATGAAACCTGGGGGACTGGTGAGCGCATTTCATCCCTAATCTTGAGCGCCCATTGAAATAGCTCATGTGCTTTTTCAGCACTAACACCATCCCACTCAAGTTGGCAAACTGCTTTAGCTATCTGCAGTGGAATTTCGAAATGTCGTGAGAGTTTTTCAGCTTCGCTTGTTTGAACTCTGCTCACTTTTTCCTTAAAATCATATATAGTTTCGAATTCCTTCGCCAGCTCTCGACTTATTTGAAATCGTGATTGTTCACTTTTGTCTCTGCGCTTAAACATCAGCATACCCCAGTTTTGGCATGGACTCTTCTGAAGGTAAAAGATTAAGAGAAATATCCGTTTAATCGGATAAATATCTTTCGTTAATAAGGATATGAGAACTGTCCTATCCAAAAATCAACCAAGCGTCAGTAGAATAAAATGCATACCAAAACCTAGAAGGAATGAAAGAAGCACTATTGAAGCAATTGTCTTTCTATATGAGAACTCCCGTCCAAGCTCAACATGTACAATAAGCCAGAGAATGACAAAAATGCCAATAGCAGTAAAAAGACCTCCCAGAGCAGGATAGAGAATCAAATCACTTCACCCAAAGTCGATGGATATCAAATACCCCGTACGTGGTCTTTTTTAAGTTTTTCTGTTTGAATGAGATTAACCCCCCAAAATAACAAGGAGAATGTCAAAGGAAAGACTACCGGAAAAAAAGAGGGGAGAACTACTTTCCAAGGTTTATGTTAAGCTCTCGTATTAGTTCCCTGTACCGATTTCGAACAGTGACCTCAGTTACTGCAACGACTTTGGAGACCTCGGATTGAGTTCGTCGTTCACCTTCCAACATGGATGCAATATATAGAGCCGCTGCGGCTAATCCAGTTGGATCTTTTCCACTAGTTAGTCCCTTTGTTCTTGCAGCATCCAGAATTTCGATCGCCTTGCGCTGAGTCTTGGTTGAAAGACCAAGTTCATTGCCAAATCTCGGTATGAAGTCAGTCGCACTGGCCCTGGGAACTTTGATATTGAGTTTAGAAAGAATTGTTCTTACACAGTATCCAAGTTCCTTTCTGTCGAATCTGGAGTATCGCTCGATCTCATCAAGTGGTCTCGGGAGTCCGTGAAGCCTACAGGCAAGATATAGAGAAGCAGCAATCATAGCATCGATTGAGCGACCGCGGGTCAGTCCCCGTTCAATGACCTTTCGATATAGCAGTGCAGCAGCCTCCATGATATCTTTCGATAGGCCAATCTGACTGGAGAGTCTTTGCATCTCAGAAAGTGCATGAGCCAAATTTCGCCTTTTAGAGGAATGAACAATACTTCTGAAATTCCATTTTCTCAAGCGGTGCATCAAACGTCTTCGCCTAGCAGTGAGTTTCTTGCCAAAGCTATCGGTGTCTTGCTTTCCGATCATTGTGCTTAATCCCTTATCGGCCATTCTCAAAGTCATTGGCGCCCCTACACGACTTCTTAAATTCTTCTCTTCTGCTGTAAAAGCCCTCCACTCAGGACCTGAATCAACAATATGATCATTAATAACTAGACCGCAAGCTCCACAGATGGTCTCCCCTCTACTATAATCCCTGACAAAATCCATTCCGCTGCATTCGGGACAACGGACCGGGGAATTCCGTATGCGATCCTCGGATTTTGAAATTGCACCTTTTGACATTTTCTTACGTTCACCTGTTTTGTTTATTCTCTCAAGGGGAAAAACAGTCCAGAGATGGTTGCGGATTTCGGCATGTATAGTGAGGGAATCGTCTTACGAATTAGACGGTGCATAAAATAATCATTAGCTAAATGCTTCAAGTTTTATTGCAACTGCTCTTGTCTTCCCCTTCTAAACCAAAATTGTTGAATTTCCCTTTTAAAGTTTTCGGTTTTGGGGATCGGCCTCAAAGCATAAAGCATTAAAGAGGAAAGCTATTAAACCCAGTAGTATGGACTGGTTGTAGTTCCGCAATCTTTGAGTGGACTATGATGATCAAGAAACTATGGATAACTAAGTATGCTCCCAAGACAGTGGAAGAGATAGCAGGCAACAAAGCTGCAGTGAAAGATTTAACAGATTGGATTCTTTCGTGGGATAAAAACCTCCCTAAAAAGAGAGCGATTCTACTTCATGGTCCACCAGGATCAGGAAAGACAGCATCGGTCTACGCAGCGGCCAACGATCTCAATTACGATATTGTCGAGCTCAATGCCTCCAATAAGAGGAGTCAAGCTGAAATCACACAGATTGTTGGGGCAGCTGCCAGAGAACGTTCTCTTCTGGGGTCTGGATTCAGGATTATTCTGATCGATGAGATTGATGGAATTAGCGGTCGAGAGGACAAAGGGGGGATTGGAGCCCTCATTAGGATAATTAAAGAGACAAGAAATCCTATTGTTATGACCGCTAATAATCCTTGGGATATGAAACTCAGAACTCTCCGCAGCTATTGTCATATCGTAGGTTATCGGAGAATAATGAAGAGTTCAATAGTTGCCCTATTAAGGAGGATCTGCTCAGCCGAGGGTCTAGAAGTTGAGTCTGAAGCTTTGAGATTGGTTGCTGAGAGATCAGGTGGAGACATTCGGGCAGCAATAAATAACCTGCAAGCTATCGCGGAGGGCAAAAGAAGACTTGTGGTTAGGGACGTTGGGGTTTTGGGATATCGTGACCGGAAGGAAAACATCTTTAATGTATTAAAGGCACTCTTTAGCTCTAGAACATTCGGCGATGCCATTAGGGCGGTAAATGCAGTAGATGTCGATCATGAAATGCTACTACAATGGATTGCTGAAAATGCAGCACTGCATTTATCAACTCCAGGAGAGCAGGTAGAAGGTTATAACGCCATTTCTAGGGCAGATATTTTCTTGGGAAGAATCAAACGACATCAGAGATGGAATCTTTTGAAGTATGTGTACGACCTTATGAGCGCTGGAGTAGCATTATCTATAAAAGGATCATACCACTGGACAAGATATCAATTCCCATCTTGGATTCTCAAGCTTAGCAGAACCAAGGGTTCCAGGAGAGAAATGGGACAGATAGCTGAAAAGATAAGAGCCAGATGTCATACATCAGTCAGAAGGGCAATACAGGATTTTCTGCCTTTTATCAGAATCATTTTTCAAAATGACGCTGAGCAAGCAGCCCATCTTGCCAAATGGTTTGAGTTCACCAAAGAGGATATAGAAGCCTTGACTGTTGAGACAAAAACAAAGAAGATTGTCCAGAAGAAGTTGCCTAAATGATAGAATTACCTATCAAAAAAAGACTTATATTCCTAGTGCCATTTTGATATTTTTTTATCTGAGAACTCAGGAGAGAAAGATTTGGTTGATCAGTTAACAAGGATTTATGCAATGGAATTCATAAGGAGTCTGGCCCACACCATGCTGGGCATCTATCTACCCATATACATCCTAGATACAGGATCTACCACAACAGAACTATCATTATTTTTCGCCTTAGTATTTACGTTCAATGCGATAAGTTCATTCCTATCTTTAAGTATATTTAGGAAGAGAATGGGTCTTGGACTATTTGTCTCACTTATTTTTAGAGGGGTATTTTATTTCTCCCTTTTTTGGGCGATAAATTGGCATGTAATTGCCCCCATCTTTGGATTTGGAGTGGGGCTCTATTGGTCATTCATAGACCTGAGCTTGATCACATTACCTAGAAAAGAAGAATCAGGATTGAGGATCGGCATACTCTATATGCTGATGCAGATTGCAGGCATCATAGGCCCAATTATAGGTGGATTCATAATCACAGATTTTGGTTATTCGAATCTGTTTCTTACTGCAACGGCGCTATTAGTGCCTACTGCATTCCTTGCACTTTTGGTGGGTCGACTGAAGACTGATTTTGAAATTCCTTCCGCAAGATTTGTAAAGGAATATTATGGAAATAGCAGAGATAATCGTCTATTGCTTGTATTTGTACCACTCTATGGATTGATTACTGCTCAAATGTGGGTCTATTATCCACTACTCCTTCGACAATGGGGACAGACTGAGCTTGGAATGGGCATTATTCAAACAATAGTTGGGATTCTGGTTGCATTGACTCTCGTCGGTGCAGGGAAACTTTTTGATCTCAACAGGGGAAGACATGTTATTATATCATCACTAGTCTTGCAGACCATTTCTCTTCTGTTACTTGGAGTCGCCTGGAATGTTGAGGTTTTTACTGTCGCAGGATGGATGGTCTCCGTCGCATCTTCTTTAATGGCCTCACCTTTTTGGGCAACAATAGCCGGAACAGCGGAAAAGAGATTCTATCCTAGTCTAGTTATACTGGTATCCGCACTTCTGAACTCAGGACGGGTGGTGGCCTTTGTTTTGTTTGCACCTCTCCTAGCCAGTGGAAACTTAATGGTCATTTACTTCGTGATAGCTGGAGTCACCTTGGTGGGCCTAGTTATTGCGCTCAATTTATCAGGATATTTCTATTCAGCAAGAAACCAATGAGACTATGAGTAATTTTCTTGAAGCAGATCAAGGTGTTTGAGAGCCATCTCTGATGAGATCGTTTTCTCAGCAAACCGGTTTCTTATTGTCTCTAGCAAATACTCAGGAAAGAAAGTAGGGAAGGCAATATCAGATAGGAGGAATACCCACCACTTATCATCCTTTATTCGAAAAATCACGTTGGATTCCTCAAGACGCTTGATGAGTTTATTCGCACTAGAGGCCTTGATCTCCAGCTCCTTGGAGATGTCTGCCATAGGTTTAGGTTCTTCTCTGAGTAGAAGAAGTGTCGAGTAGATGTCTGGATCCAACATAAGCTGTGAAATTTTCATGCTATCTTCTTCAGTTATTTCATAATCGCCAAAATAATCCCGTGTTGCCTCGAGATAAGCTCTGCCCGTGTCAGGAGATGGTTTACCTTGTTCAGCCATTTTTAATGATTTTGCAGAGGGACGCCTCATTACAAGAAAATCCCGCACAAGAAAGGCACATTGCCCTGGCATTCCTGCGACCCAGGATAATATGACGAAGTTGTTTCTAGTCAAAGGTGAAATCAGCGCATCGATGCTTCTAATAGACCTTCCAGATTCTTCTTCCAAAACATATTTCAGTTCAACTAAGGGCATTGGGCCTTCCGTGAGTTTGTTGTGAAGGAGAATATGCAACTTATCCTTGTACAGCAAGGCGAGTTGTTGCTCGTCTGTGAGTGCAGCCATCTTCAAGAGACGATCATAGGTAGCTGCAAGAACCTCTGGGAATTTAGGAGAATCAACCTGAGAAAGAAGGTCCTCTGCTATGTCTAGTAGGGGAGCTTCATACATCCTGGCATCCTCATCGATGGTTAGAACAAGTGCAATGAAGTATTGTGGTGTTGTTTCTACGCCTGTAAAATAACTGGCAATATTTAGATTGGCTTCCTCTAAAGAAAGAGTTAGAAAGCCTGCCTGTCCCTCTCCTACTGCGTGACTTGTGAAGATTCTCATAAGATTTTGACTGTCAATTTCAACAGACTCGGGGTGTTTGGCTTCCAAAACTACTCCAGTAACATCATCCCATTTTGCAACAAGTATGCCTTCTGGCAAATCAATTCCTCCTATAGATAATTCTTTGCTTCCTTCTTAATTAAGTCTAGCGTTTTCCTCCTTTCACCAGGAGGGCGTGCTCGAAGTTCTTCTAATATCATTTCTTTATCAGAATCTGAAAGTCCTTCTATACCATTAATCTCGTTACGAAATGCATCTAACTCTTGATCGATTTCGAGTTTACCTGTTTCTAAAATCTGCTTATTTTCCTCTGTTGACCTTTTGGTTTCTTCAACTTGCTCTGTTTTCTGATTGATGTTTCTTATCGAGTTCTCTTCGATTTCAGTTTCTGGGGGGACTTCTACTTCCGATTCGGGGATTCCTTCAGAAGGTATTTCAATCTCCTCCGGTGACGGTTCAACGATTGGGAGTCCAGGAATAGCGATGGCGTCGACCAGACTTGTTTCTTGGTCAAATACGCTCTGCAGTAAATCATCTCTCGCTCGTACTTCGAATGGTTTGGGCACTTTGCCTCTCCGAATATCCTTCTTCATCTTCATTATCTTCCGAACTATTGATGGAAATCTAACATAGGGGTTCAAAACCACGTAAAGAAGGGCTCCGGCAAGTGCAATAATAGGAATGATGGTAATAAACGTCCAGCCGGGAATTCCAAAGATGTACCAAGGTTGCCATACGCTAATGGTTACACTTATTTCTTGCTCTACCCCGTAAAAGTTGTCAGTCACGTTAATTATGACCGTGTGCTGTCCAGTCAAGTTACCAGGGACTTCGATTAGGACGCTATAGGGTTGATCCTCAAGTTTGGGTGGCATATATTCCCAAGCTCCCATCCAATCTGCCCGATATTGAACACCTGCAATGGAAACATTTTCACCTGTTATTGGATCTATAAGATTGAACGAAAGCCAAAAACCAGTTCCTGCCTCAACATTGGCTTCTTCTTGGGTCGGGCGAACAAGATTGATGTTGATAAGGCCTCTTTTCCCAAATTCTTTGCTTTGGACAGTGCCCGCTTCATAACCGTTTGTCCAATCTACATTAATTGTATATGGTCCGGTAAGAGAGCCATTAGATACGACAATAACATCCGAAATCGCTACACCACTGGCATTCACAACCATATTCACTGAGGAGGGCCACATAGAATCTGTTGGATCGGTGATAGTTATAGTTGCGTTGCCAAGATCCACCGGAGGAAGGCCATTTTCGTCTAGTAGTCCAGCAATCACCCTGATACTGTCTCCATCTGCAAAGGTTGAACTATTTACCCATGTTCCATTAGTCAAGACTTGGAGCTGAATATCGGACGCGTAATTTTTTGAGTCAGCTTGACAAGTATAGAGTCCGTATAGACCTATTGCAGTTGCGTTGACAGTCAATACTTTCTTGTTTCCCAATATTGTTAGGGTGTAATTTTGATCGCCTGGTTGATGACCAATACCGTTCGGGTCTAAGATATTGTTCAGATTCCAATCCAGAGGTGTAGATAGATTAAAGTAATAGTCAACATACTTCGTAGGTCCCTCGCCTCTCGGTTCGTCGTAAACACTCATTTCCGTTCTGTGAGAGAGGGTCCAGCTAACATCTGACTGATTGCCAACGCTGAATATCGCCGGATTGCTAGTAGTATTGCAGGTCGCAGATACAGTTGCAACGGTCTTTAGGTTCACTTCAACTGGAAGAGAGGTATTGGTTAGAAAAGTGAAGTAAAACTGCTCAAAAAGAGGGGGTGCAGCAGGTCCCCAAGTACCTAGAAACGTCACATTCCCAGTACCATAATCCACTGTGGATATTGTATAATTCAAGAAATCGGGAGTCTCAACTCTCAAATCGACTTGAGACGGCTTGACTGTGGATTTCAAAATCAGAGAG
>JBHLPJ010000006.1:0-25146 GCA_048939565.1 Promethearchaeota archaeon | reverse complement strand
AAATAGAAAATAGAAAATAGAAAATAGAAAATAGAAAATAGGTTGAATTTGGCCTACAACTCTGTCTGACTGCAAAAGTGCCTCTTCAATCCTTTTCTTCTGCTTCTTCCAGTTCCTCTTCGAGTTCTTCAATGGGTATTGGCGGCGGTGTAGTCATCATGGTCCAACCAATCCATGCTGCAATGGCAAATATTCCCAGTATGGCTATCCATAACGGTAATGTCTGAGCCCAGTAGATGTTGGCCCACAAAGTGTCGCCAAGTGGAAATAGGTGCGGGGCTAGTGGAACTAAAATCACCCAATAGGTGTAACCCAAAATGATCAGGACAGATATAATGAATATTATTCCTCCATACGCCTTATCTCGGGCCATATTTTACTTCCTCCATCAATCTTGGTTTCTTTATCAACATATCTTTTAAAGCTTTTTGGTATTCGATTCTTTTATTATTTAAATCTTCTGTTTGATTTCCCTCTGCCCACCACTTCTGATTTTGTCAACTAATTTGGTTTTTCCAGGATCAATCTTCTGTGCAATTGCATAATAGTAAGTAAACCACTCTAAGGGAATCATATAGAGGGGTGGTGTTAAGAGATTTCCAGCATAGTTAGAAATCTCGTAATCTGTAAAATCGAATGGATCTACATCCAAGAATCTATTTTCTCCACCGTATTTTTTCCAGATCCTTTCGATAAACTCCAAATGATTTGAGAGAGACTTCGAAACAAAATCCTCTTTAGGCTTCAACAAGATTAATGGCTTTTTATTCCTATTCTCTGGCTCAAGAGTCTCAATTAGACTATGGGAAAATTCTTCAGCTTCAATTGGACAAGCATCCTGTTTACAGGCTTCCATGAGCATTATCAGTGCTTGCTTTCGTGCTATTGGATATCTTGGACCATCACCAACCACATAAAAACTTGAACCGGAGAATTCCAAGAAATCTGTTGCCTTTTCAATACCCCATCTTATCACGTCCTTGGAACGACTAAGTTCATCTATCAATTCAGGGATTTCTCTTGTCTGTTTCTCGATGAGTTCTTCAACACCCTTTCCTTCTCTATGCAGGGCGTACAAAAGCAGAATATTTAGTAATACAAGTGTTGAATGAAATGTGGCAGTAGAAGGTGTGGGTTCTTCAGGATATAGAATCGTATGTGTTTTAAGAACGACTCCCCCGTGATCCTCTATTTGATATAGCGTATCGGAACTTTTCTCTTTTAGATTTGTTACTCCTATTGCTTTGATCCCTTCAGGAACTACTTTTTCTACTGCATCTAAGGTATCACCGGTTCTACCCGATTGTGAAATAAAAATCACGCACGTTCCCTTGCCTCTTTTAATGCCATAATCCGCAAGAACCCTTGAGTGAATGACGCGAATAGGTTTATGCGTAAAGTACTGCCACAGATACTCGGATATCATAGGAATTAGATATTTATCTCCTGCTCCAGCCAGCAAAACTCGCTCACATTTGGAAATGAGCTCAGACGCTTCAAACGCATAATTGATTTCATTCTTTAAGGTTTTTATGACACTTTCTCCCTGCGTAAGGATGTTACCTTTCATATTAAGTGAATCACATTCTTTCTCTAACCTGTCCCAATTCATCTAAAACCACCTCAAGGAGACTCCATCCGATAGGAAGGAGAGGATTCGAGGGGCCCTTAAATAAGTTTTTGTTACATATGCTAATAGGTCTAAAGGCACACCTCTCTCTGATGTGGAAGTTGTTGACGACCAATGGGGGGAATGGATGAGGCTAACTCCATAGCCTAACGCTATATGCGGATTGCTGGGCTGGGGCGCTGTAAACCGCCCCTTAATTTGACGTGTGATGAGGCCAAAGCCCACAAGGGAATCGCGGTCAAGCATAGTCATAAGCTCCTTCTGTGAGGGAGGAGTAGTTTACAAATCCCGCCTCTGAATAATCTATAAATCCGAGGTACCAATGGCTTCTTCCACCAAATTAAGCCCCCATCCAGCCAGGTCTTTGGCACTCTGCTCATCTGAGGTTTCCGCAAAACAGCGTATTAGTGGTTCTGTTCCAGAGGGTCTAATTAGTACCCAGCCTTTCTCCAAGACTATCTTGACTCCATCAATAGTAATAGGCTCATATTTAGCCATTTCTTTTTTGATCTTTTCCATTACGTCATCCTTAAGATTGTTAGGACATTTGGTCTTCAATTTAAAGGAATAATATTTAGGCAATTCATCCACAAGTTGGGATAGTGTTTTTCTTTCTTCTGCGATAAGCTCCACCATCAAGGTAGCCCCCATTGCTCCGTCTCTGACAAATTGGTGAGGAGCATAGAAAATGCCACCATTTTCTTCTCCACCACAGATGCCATTTAGCTCCTGTAATTTCCTTGCAACCACTATGCTCCCAACCTCTGTCAAAACAAGTCTCCCACCATACTGGTTAGTCACATCTTCTATAAGCTTTGAAGAAGCTACAGGAGTCACTATGATCTTTCCCAGTTTTTCTTGTAAGATTTTCCTTACAATTAGGGCAAAGCTTACATCACCCCAATGTATGACGCCCTTCTCGTCAACAAAAATAACCCTGTCTGCATCACCATCATGAGCTACACCCAAGTCTGCGCCTAATGCTTTAACCGTTTTGGCTAAATCCGTCAAGCTTTCGGGAGTAGGCTCAGGCTTTCTGCCTGGAAAATTCCCATCTACTTGGGCATTTATCGTGATGACATTACAGCCTAACTTTCTTAGCAGATATGGAGTCACCAGAGCGCCAACTCCGTTTCCTGGATCTACTACTACCTTTAGATTTGCTTTTTTGATTATATCTGCATTGGCTTTCTCCACGACTCCTTCAATGAAAATATCCAGCAAGCTTTCATCCTTTTGGATACTTCCCAGTTCATTCCAAGGTGTTCTTCTGTAAGTCTCATTGAAATAAATCTCTTCAATCACTTCTTCATCTTTTCGGGGCAGTTCAATTCCATCATCTCCCGCTACTTTTATCCCATTAAACTCGGGAGGATTATGTGATGCAGTAATAACTACTGCCCCGCAAGCATCAATCCTTCCCACGCCATATTGTATAGCGGGTGTTGGCGCTAGACCAATATCGATTACTCCTACTCCTGCGGAAGTTATTCCAGATATAATTGCATTCATAAGCATCAGTCCACTGGATCTCCCATCCCTTCCGACTATCAAATTTCCGCTATTAAAGAAAGTACCAATCGATGCACCAATCTTTAATGCAAATTCTGGGGTGATATCTTGGTTTACAATGCCTCGAATTCCATTGGTTCCAAAAAGCCTACGCATAATATCCCTTCCAATCTAGACTATTGATTAACTGTTCGAACTGGACTTAAATCTGTATGGAAAAGATTTAAATCTTATATCTCATTTCAGAAACTAAATAGAATATTATTAATGGTGGAGAAAATGCCAAGAGCAACCACTTACCGTGGGTTTTCACTGGAACAACTTCAAAAGATGTCCATGGATCAATTCATCCAGCTATTGCCATCGAGAATGAGAAGAAGCTTACTTAGAGGGCTTACACCACAGCAGAAAAAAATGCGAGAGAAAATATTCAGGTTGGCAAAGAGCAAAGCCAATTTAATAAGAACTCACAACCGAAATATGATAATCCTTCCTGAAATGGTCGGTCTTACAATCCATGTACACAACGGTAAGGAATTTATCCCTGTAGATATAACACTTGATCATATTGGCCACTATCTAGGTGAGTTTGCCCCTACCAATAAGAGAGTAACCCATGGAAATCCAGGTGTAGGTGCAACCAGAAGTAGTCTATATGTCCCGTTAAGGTAGGCTACTTTTTTGGACTTCTTCTGTTTTTCTTGTTTTATACAATTTTTAAGGTCTATTCCTACACAAAATTTTTATAGTGAACAATGGCTGTCTTTTATGCTCTTTAAAAGCATAATGCATCATCGGATCAAGAACGATATCCAGAATTAGTGTCTTCTGATTCTGTGAATGTATCTATGTGAGAAGTCAGTGCTCTAAAGTTGGGAAACAGCAGGAGAAATAGAAATGCCCAAATTTGGATATTCAATAACTGGAATAGATCCCGATAAAACGGCCAAGGCTAGCGGTCGTGATCTACGTGTTTCACCGAAGGCAGCTCGAGAAGTCTGCGACGCCATACGCGACATGCCCCTGGGCAAAGCAAAGCAGTATTTAGAAAACGTTATTGCTAAAAAGACGATGGTTCCATTTAGACATCATAAAAAAAAGCAGGCGCATCACGGCGGGCTCCATAAGTGGTATGCGGGCCGTTATCCGGTGAAAGCCGCAAGTGGAATACTCAAAATCCTCAGAAATGCCGAGAACATCGCTGAATACAAAGGTTTAGACGTAGATAACCTACGAATCATTCACGCAGTAACACAACGTGGAAGAAAAATTAAAAAATACATCCCACGTGCTTTTGGACGCTCTAGTGCATACTTCGAGCAATGGGTCCATATTGAAATAGTTCTATCAGAGGAGGAAGAAGCGCTGGAATTCGAGGAGGTGGAATCATAAGTGCCGGCTAAGGACCACTTCATATCTTGGGGGATTCGAAAGGCAGAACTGGATGAGTTCCTTGCCAAAGAACTAAGAAGGGCAGGTTATGGTGGAGTAGATGTACACAAAACTCCCTTGGGAACCCGCATTATACTTCATGTTACTCGCCCCGGAATCGTTATTGGGCGAGGAGGGCAAAGTATAAGGAAGTTAACCGAAGTCCTTAGTAAAAGATTCGGGCTGGATAATCCCCAGATAGAGGTAGATGAGATCGAGACTCCCGAGCTAAATGCCCGAATAATGGCAGATCAATTAGCAATGCGTTTGGAACGTGGAGATCACTTTCGACGAGCTGGCTACTCCATACTTCAAAGAGTGATATCAGCCGGGGCCAAAGGTGTAGAGATTGTTATTAAAGGTAAACTAACGAGCCAGAGAGGTCGCTATCAGAAGTTCAGAAAAGGCGTCATCAGCAAGGCAGGTGAACCGGCTGTATTGTTTGTCAATAAGGCCGTGGCCCACGCCTCACGAAATCCTGGAATTACAGGTGTTTCGGTAAGGATTATGTTACCTGATTCAAGCTTACCTGATGAAGTTACGGTGTTCCCCCCAGATGAGATATCATTACGTCCAGAAGGAGAAAAAATAGAAGAAGTTGCTAAGGAAGAAGGAGAAAAAATAGAAGAAGTTGCTAAGGAAGAAGGAGAAAAAATAGAAGAAGTTGCTAAGGAAGAAGGAGAAAAAATAGAAGAAGTGACCGAGTAATGCCCATATTACGCATAAGTCAAATAAGAGAAATGAGCCCCAGAGAAAGAGAAAAGAAGTTGGAGGAATTGCGAGTAGAATTATCTCAGCAAAGAGTCCTCATTGCCGGCGGAGGATCCCTAGAGAACCCGGGCAAAACCCGAGAGATTAGACGTACCATTGCGCGAATCCTCACAGTCATGCGTGAGAAAGAAATAGAGTCGGCTAAATCAAAATCGGGTGAATAGGAATGTCTATTACTCCCCAGAATATTCTTCACCATGAACTAATAGGGCTCAAAGTCAAAATTGTCAAAAGTTCTGACCGGAATCTTGTCAACATGACCGGCATCATAATAGATGAAACCAAGAAGACATTTGTGATATTGAGTAACCAACAAGAAAAAAGAATCGCAAAGCAAATAGTCAGGCTTCATATCATCCTCCCCAATGGAAATATGATTGAGGTAAATGGAAGGAAGCTTTTGGGACAACCAGAGAATCGTATTAAAAAGAAAACTCGGAGGAATTGGTAAAATTGTCAGATATTGGCTTGCCTGTTGAATCACCAAAAGAAAAATGTAACGATCCAAACTGTCCGTTTCATGGTACGCTACCCGTCCGTGGTAAGGTTATGGATGGTGTGGTTGTGAAGAACAAAATGAGGGATACAATAATAGTCAGACGAGATTATCTATGGTATATGGAAAAATTCGCACGATATGAGAGAAGACATTCCCATATTCCTGCTCATCTTCCTCCGTGTATAGAGGTAGACCTTGGAAATCGAGTTAAAATAGCGGAATGTCGCCCTCTTTCAAAAACAGTCTCATTTGTGGTCGTACAGAGAATGGAGGAGATATAGGTGTCAAAATCGAGAAGAGGAAGAAGGAAGGTCGGTCTACTCCTTAAGCCAAAAGTGTCAAGAGGCATAATAACAGGAACCAGACTAAAATGTTCTGATAACACAGGAGCCAGGATATTGGAACTCATAAGTGTAAAGGGTCACAAGAGCCGCCTTAACAGGTACCCAAGTGCTGGAGTAGGTGACATGATTGTTGTCTCTGTAAAGAAAGGCTCTCCCGAAATGCGTCGTCAAGTATTGAATGCAATAGTAATACGTCAACGGAAATTGTATCGAAGAAAAACAGGTCAATGGATTCAGTTTGAAGATAATGCAGCTGTAATAACAACCCCAATAGGGGAGCCAAAAGGTTCCGAAATCCGTGGTGTGGTAGCAAAAGAAGCAGCTGAAAGATGGCCAAGGCTTGCCAGTGCTGCAAGTATGGTTGTATAGAACAGGTGAGAATGAAATGAAAACGAAAAGTCCCCGAAAACAACGAAAGGCTATCTATACGATGCCACTTCACATGAGAAATAGAAAGATGACGGCTAGGTTATCTCCAGATCTGGCAAGCGAATATGAGATGCGCAATTTACCTGTAAGGGAAGGCGATACGGTATTAGTTGTTACTGGGTCATTTAAGGATACTGAAGGCAAAGTCATAGAAGTGGACAGAAAGAACTTCCGCGTGTACATCAAGGAGGTAGCTATTGAGAAAGCCGACGGTTCCGAATACAACTTCCCCATAGCCGTATCGAGAGTGATGATAACAAAACTTGAGAAAGACAAGTGGCGGGACAAGGCTATTGCTCGAAAGACAGAGATGCCGGAGGAAGAGGAATAATGGGAAAGAAAGGCGGTAAAGCGCATCTGAAAAGGCTTCTAGCGCCACACTTTTGGCGAATTCCAAAGAAAGAATCAGTCTGGGCGGTACGTCCGACACCTGGACCACACTCAAAGGACGCAAGTATACCACTTGTCGTAATTCTCAGATACATCCTAGATTATGCTTATACGAGCAAAGAAGCTAGACGCATAATTGCGGAAGGAAAGATTGAAGTTGATGGCAAAGTCAGGCGTAATCCTCGATTTTCAGTGGGACTGATGGATGTGGTTGAAATACCTGAAACCAAAGATCTTTTCCGAATCCTACCTGCTCCGCGACGAGGTCTTATCTTACATCCAATTAAGAAGTCCGAGAAGAATTTCAAGCTGTGCAGAATCGAGGATAAAACATGTGTGAAACGCGGGTATATTCAGTTGAATCTCCATGATGGAAGAAACCTTCTGGTTGAGGTGAAAGATCCCCATAATCCAGTTGAGGATGTTTATAAAGTTCATGATGTAGTCGTGCTTTCACTACCAAAACAGGAAGTTAAGGACCACATAAAAATCGAAAAGGATGTGACTGCCCTAACGATAGCTGGCAAAAACCTTGGCCTTACTGGAAACATTGAAAAAATCGAGCAAGGCGGCGCCTTGCATCCAAGTATGGTTACTCTAAAAAGAGAAGATGATACATCCTTCCAAACACTACTAAAATATGTATTTCCTATAGGTGTTGAAAAATCGCTAATCTCACTGCCGGAGGCATTAACATGAGTGAAAAAGAGATACTCGAAGACTGGAAATCTAATCAAATGCGCAGACCTAGAATACACAGCGTTACCGTTAACATTGGCGTTGGAGGAAGTGGAGAAAGACTCGAAAAAGCCATAAAGGTATTAGAAACTGTTACAAACCAGAGACCCACTCCGGTAAAGGCGAAGAAAAGTCTTCGTGATTTCAACCTGAGGAAAGGTGAGCGCATAGCTTGCAAGGTAACCCTAAGAGGTTCAAAGGCAAGCGAGTTTCTAAAGGCCGCTCTTAGTGCTAGCGAATCCACCCTGAAAAGACAATCTTTCGATCTGAACGGAAATTTCTCCTTCGGAATCAAAGAACATATTGAACTTCCCAACACCGCCTACGATCCTGATATTGGTATATTTGGAATGGATGTATGCGTTTCCCTTGAGAGACCGGGCTACCGCGTAAAAAGAAGAAAAATAAGTAGAAAAAAGATTCCTAAGTCCCACAGAATAACAAGAGAAGAAGCCATATTATTCATAGAAAGAGAATTCAATGCTAAATTAACCTGAGGTATGAGGTTGTGTTATGACTACGCAAAAAAGACATGGAAAAGGAAGTCGTAAATGCAGAATGTGTGGGACAAATCAAGCTATTATTAGACGACATGAATTAATGATATGCCGTAGATGTTTCAGGGAGGTAGCAAGAAGACTCGGCTTTAAAAAATATAGCTAAGGTGAACCATTATGCCGCTTATGAATCCACTAGCAAATGCTCTTTCAAACATCTTGAATCGGGAAAGAATAGGCAGGCAAGAGTGCATAATAACTCCTGCATCGAGAATTATAGCAAGCACTCTCAGAATCATGCAACATTCAGGCTATATTGGAGAATTTGAATTGATCGATGATGGACGGGCAGGGAAGTTTCGAGTTCAGCTATTGGGAAGAATAAATTCGTGTGGTGTAGTTACGCCTCGCTATCCTGTAAAACATAACGAATATGAAAAATGGGAGGAAAAGTATTTGCCGTCTCGTCATTTCGGTATTCTCATTGTTACGACTCCCATGGGTGTTATTTCTCACGTAGAGGCAAAGAAGAAGAAAATCGGAGGACGTTTGATTGCTTATATCTATTAAGATGAGATGAACCAATGGGGTGCGGGGGATAACTATGGAAAGAAAAACATATTTTGAGAAGACTGTTCCCATTCCAAACGGCGTTCAGATTCAGATAGAGGGTAGTAGGGTGACTGTAAACGGTTCACGGGGAAGTCTGACCAGAGATTTCTCTCATTCTCCCATCCGTATAGAAAAAGTTGATGAGGGAGTCAAAGCCTATGTGCACAGCCCCCGCAAGAAGGTAACGGCCATGGTGAACACGATAGCTGCTCATATAGAAAACATGATCTTGGGAGTAACCCAAGGTTTCACCTATATTATGAAGATCGTGTATGCACACTTTCCAATTACTGTTAGAGTAGATAAGGACAAGAAGCAAATCCGAATAGAGAACTTCATAGGCGAACGAGCGCCACGCTGTGTCGGAATATTCGGAGATGTTAACGTTAGTGTAGACGGAGATGATGTAGTAATCCAAGGAAACAATATAGAAGAGGTTGCTCAAACTGCCGCAAATATCCAAGCCAGGACCAGAATAAAGGACAAAGATCCAAGAGTTTTTATGGATGGCATCTTCATTTATCGAAAACTTGTGGGAGACGAAACCATCTGGAAGATACTTTAGGCAGAATAGGGGAGAGTCAAGATGTCTGAAAAGGATAGATTATTACGCCTTAGAGAAAAGAACAAACAGAAAAGACCTAGATTTGTACGCCAAGAAAGTTGGAGGTATAAGAGACTGCCCCCGTCATGGAGGCGTCCAAAAGGTATTGACAACAAGGTGCGTGAGAGAAGAAAGGGATGGTCCAAAATGCCCGACATCGGTTACCGCACACCCAAAATGGTCAGAGGACTTCATCCTTCTGGATTGGAGGACATTCTGATCCATAATCCCTCAGAACTTGAAAATCTTGATCCTAAAAGACACGCTGTTCGCATTGGTCATACAGTCGGAACGAGGAAACGTGTTACCATTATTGATCGTGCAAACGAACTCAATCTGTCCATGCTAAACCCAATTCTACCTGAAAAAGAAGAAGAACTAGAATTGGAGGAATTTGAGGAAATTGAAGAAGAGGAGCTGGAAGAGGAGCTGGAAGAGGAACTTGAGGAGGAAATATTAGAGGAAGATTAAGAGGAGACATGAAATCTTTTGGTAAGGAGGTTCTCTTATGAGTCTGAGCTCAAAAAAGATTATTGCTGCAAAGATTCTAAAAGTTGGGGTTGGTCGCGTATGGATGGATCCTGAACGCATTGATGACGTTGCGCTTGCGATTCGACGCGCGGATATTAAACGTCTGATCCATGAAGGCATAATAAAAGCTAAGCCCCAGGTAGGGACAAGTCGGGCTCGCGCAAGAGAACTCCATGAAAAGAGGAAAAAAGGACAAAGAAAAGGTCCCGGAAGTCGAGAAGGCAAGAAATCGGCTTTGATCTCAAAGAAAGAGATGTGGATGCAAAAGATTCGTCCTATCAGGAGATATCTAAGAAGGCTAAGAGTCAGAAGAATGATAACCCCTCGTGTTTATCGAGATCTTTATCTTAAGGCAAAAGGTGGCCTCTTCAACAATCGACGTCAATTAGAAGCCTACATCAAGAATAAAAAGCTGCTAAGGAGATGAATGAAATGGCAAAAAGCGCTCAATACAGAGTACTGTTCAGAAGACACAGGATCGGGAAGACAGATTACTATCTTAGAAAGAAATTGCTGGCTTCTCGTAAACCACGACTAGTTGTACGAAAGACTCTAAACTACATAATAGCCCAGATATGTGATGCAAAGATTAAAGGAGATAAAACCCTAATCTCAGCGTTTTCCAAGGAGCTGGTTAAAGAATATGGTTGGTTAGGTGGACTTGGAAATCTATCCGCCGCGTATCTAACAGGATATCTCGTGGGTCTGCGGGCTACCGAGAAGCGGATTAAGCGTGCAATATTAGATATTGGGCTGGTACCACCGACTAAAGGATCTCGTGTTTTTGCAGCTCTTAAGGGCGTACTTGATGCAGGACTTGATGTCCCTCATAATGAGGAAATCATTCCTTCTGAGGACAGAATAAGAGGAAAGCACATTGCCGAATATGCGAGGGAATTAGCAGAGGAGAATTCTCAGCTATTCAACAAGCAATTCTCTAGAATAATAAAAAGAGGGTTAAATCCAAGAGATCTTCCTGAACATTTTGATAAGATTAAGCAGAATATATCGACCAGTTTTGGAGGGAAATAGCACATGTCCTCTCTTGATGATTGGGTTCCAAAAACGAAGATTGGCACTCTGGTAAAAGATGGTCGTATAACAACCATAGATGAAATCTTTAGACTAAACCTTCCGATAAAAGAGCCTGAGATAGTGGATTTACTCTTGCCAAATCTTGAAGAAGAGGTTATTGATGTTAATCTTGTTCAAAGGCAAACAGATGCAGGAAGGCAGACAAGATTCAAAGCAACAGTGATTGTGGGAAACTCAAATGGATATGTTGGAATAGGAGAGACGAAATTGAAAGAGACCGGACCGGCCATTAGAGCTGCCATATCTCATGCAAAATTAAACATAGTACCCGTTAGACGAGGATGTGGAAGTTGGCAATGTGGTTGTGGTCATTCACATACAGTACCATTTAGGGTATCTGGAAAGGCAGGAAGTGTAAGAGTAGAGCTCTTACCTGCGCCTAAAGGCACCGGACTGGCAGCTGCAAGCTACGTGAAAACAGTCCTTAGATTGGCCGGCATTGGCGACGTTTGGTCTAAGACAAAAGGCCATACAAGAACCACTGTAAATTTTGCCAAAGCTACTCTGAATGCCTTAAAAGAAACATATAGAATAATGACGCCAAGAGACTGGGAGAGGGTCTAGATGTCGGGGATAAAGAGATCGAAAAGACTTAGTGTAATACGTATTCGGGGAACTGTCGATGTTCGGAGAGAGATTGACGATACATTGCAGATATTGCGGCTTCACAAACCCAATCATGCGGTGGTTATAGATGATCGTCCGTCGTATAGGCGGATGTTACAGAAAGTAAAAGACTATGTTACATGGGGCGAAATAGATGCGCAGACTCTTTCCAAACTCATCAAAAAAAGAGGACGTTTAACCGGCAACAAACCCGTAACGGAAGACTACGTCAAACAGAATTCAGTATTCAAATCAATTGAGGATTTTGCAAAATCAATAATTGAATTTAAGGTCGAAACTAAAGATCTTCCCGAGTTTAAACCTGTCTTTCGACTTCATCCACCAAAAAAAGGCTTTGAGGGGAAAAAGAAAAGAGCCTTCTCAGTAGGTGGAGAGCTAGGATATCGCGGCTCAAACATCAACCTTCTGCTGGAGAAAATGATTTAAAAAAGCAACCTTTAATTATGTCTCCAGTTTCCATAATTATTGACCAAATAATGGGGGATTGTTTAATTGTCCCGTGATGATAAAAAGAAGAAAAAACCACCGTGGTGGGAAAAGGACCCTTGGTTTGGGGATATCGAATCATTCGATGAAATTTTCAAGATGTTTAGCGAACGCATGTTTCAGTTTCCAAAATTAGAGGAAATGATCGAAGATCTGATAAAGGGTATGCGATTACCAAGTACAATGGACAAAAGAGGACCATTTGTTTGGGGATTCTCCGTCACAGTAGGACCCGATAAGAAACCAGTAGTTCGTGAGTTTGGTAATGTAGAACCTAGCATGAGAGGTGCGATGGTTCGAGAGGACAGGGAGCCGCTTGTGGAGGTCATAGATGAAAAAGATAGGATTGTCATAGTAGCCGAGATGCCTGGCGTGGAAAAGAAAGATATCCAGCTCAAAGCAACAGAAGACTCTGTAACGATATCTGCCGAAACACCCGAAAGAAAGTATAACAAAAAGGTCGACCTATATACAAAAGTTGATCCCCAATCGTCAAAGGCAATATACAAGAACGGGGTCCTTGAAGTTGAGTTTGAAAAGGTGGAAAAAGGAGAAGAAGGCACAGCAATTAGTGTTGAGTAATGTAAACTACTCCTCCCTCACAGAAGGAGCTTATGACTATGCTTGACCGCGATTCCCTTGTGGGCTTTGGCTTCATCACAAGACAAAGCAGAGGGTGGTTTACAGCGCCCCAGCCCAGCAATCCGCATATAGCGTTGGGCTATAGAGTTTGCCGTGCCCATTTTCCCCACAGGTCATTAACCGTTTCCACATCAGAGAGAGGTGTGCCTTTAGACCTGTTAGCATGCATACTACAAAAGCATTTAAGGACAGCTCAATTCCCCTCCGCCCTTTCGGATGGAGTCTCCTTGAGGTGTTCTAGATGAACGCTAATAATTGGGTGAAAAAAATTGACCATTCGATTTGACAAAAAAACACACAAAAGAAGAGGTTCAAGAACACATGGCTACGGCCGTGTGGGCCAGCACAGGAAGGCTGGAAAACGCGGTGGTAGGGGAGTAGCTGGCAGGAAAAAACACGGAAAATCGTATATACTGCGTTATGTGCCAAATTACTTTGGTAAACACGGTTTCACAAGACCTAAGTGCTTGATAAAAAGACCAAAGACGATAGATCTGAGACAGCTTGACCAAATGATAGACAAGCTCCTTGAACAAAAAGTAGCTGAAAAGAGGGAGAAGGAAATCTTCGTGGATTTAACAAAACTTGGTTACGGCAAACTTCTGGGAAACGGCACTATGACTCGGCCTTTGGTTGTTGCCATACCCAAATTCAGTAAATCTGCTGCAAAAAAGGTAGAGGCAGCTGGAGGTAAAATACTTCAAGACACATAAGATTTTTTAATAGTTATCTCTAATAGAACAGCCAAAAACGTTAGAGGTCTACCAATGGGACGCTTCCTACGTGTATTCACACCTTTAATAAGGATAATGCCCGAAGTTAAACCACCTGAGAAGAAAGTCACTTTTGGAAAGAAGCTTTTCTGGACTGCTTTGGTTTTACTGATTTATCTAATAATGTCAAACATACCTCTCTGGGGTGTTGAAAGGGGAGCTGGTCTTGATTATCTTTATTGGTGGCGAATACTTTTCGCATCCACAAGAGGTTCCCTAGTAGAATTAGGAATCATGCCAATAGTAACTGCTGGTTTAATTCTACAAATACTCGCAGGCTCGAAGATAATTAATGTAAATTTCGCGGATCCTGTAGACCGAGCGCTTTTCACTGGTACACAAAAAGTTCTGGCAGTAATAATGACCGGGGGCCAAGCGGTTGCATACATAGGTTTCGGCTCTTATGGTGCATTGACATTTGAAGTTGCTGTCGGTGTCTTTCTTCAACTATTCTTTGCCGGAATAATAATCATATTGCTAGACGAAATGCTGCAGAAGGGATGGGGCCTTGGAAGTGGAGTAAGCCTCTTTATAATGGCCGGAGTCACAAGCCAAATCTTTTGGAACATGTTCGCCCCCATAGTGGAGGCGGACGGTTTCTATCGTGGCGCGATACTGGCATTTGTTCAATCAATAATTGCTGGCAATCCATTAGGGGCCGTATATCGTCAGAATGCTCCTGATATACTGGGATTTGTCGCCACCATAGCGGTTGTTTTTTTGGTCGTTTACTTTGAAACTGTACGTGTTGAAATTCCTCTGAAGCTAGCCCGTTATAGGGGTTATGCAGGACGTTATCCGATTCGCTTTCTATATGTCTCCAACATTCCAGTTATCCTTGTACAGGCTGTCTATTCAAATGTCCTACTTGTTTGCCAGGGAGTATGGTCTGCCTTCAATCCCGGTAATAACAACGTGTGGCTAAATCTGCTTGGAACATTCAATACAACAGCTGAAGGACAAGTATTCCCAACAGGTGGATTCGTATATTATCTAACTCCTCCACGCGGTTTGATTGGAGAAAACAGCGTAGCTGCTGATCCACTTCATGCCTTCATCTATCTCGGTATATTCGTATTGCTATGTGCTGCCTTAGCTTCAATATGGGTAGAGGTTTCCGGAATCACTTCAAGAGATGTGGCGCACCAGCTATTGAGTTCTGAGTTGCAGATACCTGGCTTCAGACGATCTCCTGTAATATATGAAAAGGTCTTAAGTCGTTACATTCCAACAGTTACCCTACTCGGTGGTATGTTCGTAGGACTTCTAACAGTTTTTGCCGACTTTCTAGGCGCTCTAGGAACTGGAATGGGGGTATTGTTAACAGTAGGTATCGCATTTCAGTACCTGCGTACCATTGCTGAAGAACAAGCGGGTGCTTTAGCCCAGTTGATGGGAAGATGATCTTAGGTTGGTGGGCATGTGGTAGAAGGTGACAAACCCAGAATAGTAGTTGTAACCGGTACTCCAGGTGTCGGAAAATCAACGATAGTCAAACACGCAATAGAGATGGTTGAAGATCAGGGTAAGAAGATTACACTGATCAATTATGGAACCGCAATGTTTGAGTTGGCCAAAGGTAGTGGATTGACTGAACATAGAGATGAAATGAGAAAACTTCCAACAGAGATTCAGAAAGAACTTCAAGCACAGGCTGCAAAATCGATTAGAGAGAAGGCAGAGGAAGGAATCATAATTGTCGATACTCACATGCTGATAAATACTCCTGCAGGATTTCTTGCCGGAATTCCCCAATGGGTACTGGATCCACTGAAACCTGACGTAGTCATACTCATTGAAGCAGACCCAGAGAGAATAGTTGGGCGACGAATTGATGATGAGACGAGGGAGCGAGACGAAGAAGCAGTTGCCTTAATCGCCCTACACCAAGACCTCTGCAGATCTGCAGCAATGTTTACATTAATGTATGGTTCTACAGTAAAGATCATAGAAAATCCCCCCGGAAAATCAGAAGATGCAGCAAAGGAACTTGTCCAAGTTTTAATGCTCGAATAATAGACTTTGAAGGTGATGTAATGATGTTATCGGTCCAAACAATCCAAGTCGTGCCTGCTTTTGTGGATTTAATAAGGAATCCTCCAGGTTCTATGATATTCCTCCTATTGATTTCTATTACGTTCGCTCTATTTTCAGGTACAGTTGGAAGATTAATGATTGATACAAAGCAATTGAGGAGATATTCAAGGCAGGTGAAGGAATGGCGTGAAACTATGAAAAAGGCCGAACTCAATGATGATATGAAAACTATTGTCAGACTGAGGAGAAAAGCAAAGTACATACAAAAGATTTCTGGTAAAATGGCAAAAGATAGAATGAAACCTCTTATATTTACCATAATTCCTAGTGTTGCGTTTTTCCTCGCACTTTCGCTTTCAGGAATATTTGTAGATGTGGTTACCTATTTTCCTGCAAATCTGGAGCATATTCCCTTCCTTGGCGGGATGCTTGGAAGGAAGATTCCTAGCCTTAACTTATACGGTCTTTACTTCATATTCTGGTATGGTATATGCAGCTTCACATTTTCCCCAATCATAAACAGACTCTTTGGATTGTCTGGCGACTAGAAACTACAAAAGAGAGAGTGATTAGAAATGGCTAAGCCCTACCAACGTTCTCGTTCATTAAAAAGGAGGAAAACCCCATTACCGGGAGGACGAAATGTAATCCATTATCAAAAATCAAAAAGGGCTGTGTCCAAATGTGCAGTATGTAAAAGACCTCTTTTGGCACTATCCCGTTCATCTCCAACCGGGCTTTCGAAGATACCTAAATCACAAAAGCGCACGAGCAGGAAATATGGCGGCAATCTATGTCATCAATGCTTAAAAATGCTTTTTAAAGCTCAGATATCCCAAACTTACGTGGATTTTGAGGGTCTGTGAATATGGGCTTAGTGATAACAGTAAGCGGCGCTGCCGGAACGGGCAAATCAGTTAACGCCAAAAGCTTGGCCAGCAAACTTGGATTACGTTTAGTCTCCGCTGGGCAGATGTTTCGAAGAATAGCTGAAGAAAAGAATCTTACACTAGAAGAATTCAGCAAACTAGCCGAAAATGATACCAAATTTGATCTTGAGTTAGATCAAAGAATTCGACAAGAGGCCGAAAAGGGGGATGTAGTCTTAGAAGGGAGGTTAGTTGCCTGGATGACCAAAGATATGGGTGCCTATAGAATAAGATTGAATTGTCCATTGGGAATCAGAATAAAACGCATTGCTGAGCGAGAAGATAGGCCTCTTCATGAGGTTGAACTCGAAACAAAATCGCGAGAAGAAAGTGAAAGGAAGCGGTATAGGGAATTGTACAACATTGATATAGATGATTTTACTATCTACGATCTAATTCTAAATACAAGTATATACACAGCCGAAGCAACCACAAAAATACTTGAATTTGCAGTTGAGGAATACACAACCTCTCCTTTAAGAAGAGAAAAGGGTACATTGAATTGTCAAACCGAGTAAAGATTTAAACAAGGGGTGAGAATGAATGCCAATCCTTGAAATAGGACGCATATGCGTAAAAACATTAGGTCGAGAAGCTGGCAAGAAATGCGTTATTGTGGAAATTATTGACAAGAAATTCGCTCTCGTAACAGGACCTAAAGATGTATCTGATGTCAAAAGAAGAAGAGTTAATATAAATCATATCGAATTGACTCCGGATAAGATCGACATCAAAAAAGGAGCATCCGATGAAGAAGTCAAAAAAGTCATAGAGGACTCAGGAAAACTGGACTACATGAAAGCACCGATAGAGGTTCAACTAACCTAGACGGTGGACCTTCAGCAAAACAACAGTTTTTTTATATTTTCTATCTCCTCAATTATTGACGCTACGCGTGAAAAATAGTCTTTGAGGCTTTTATCTTGGAGAAGCGAGAGTTACCACATGAAAAAAGAAAAAAAATGATTGTTAGAGCAGATGCTTTAACCAATCCAGAATATGGCTCTCCGCCTCAAGAGCGAACTATTGAGCAACTTCTCCAAAATGGAATAGTCAATCTTGACAAACCTCCCGGTCCCACCTCTCACGAAGTCGTGGCTTGGCTTAAACGGATAGTCGGGATATCTAGGGCAGGACACAGCGGGACACTTGATCCCCAGGTAACTGGAGTACTCCCAGTAGCCTTAATGAATGCTACAAAAGTGATTCCTGTGCTTATCGGATCTGCTAAGGAGTACGTATCTATAATGAGACTGCATAAAAAACAGTCAGAAAAGAAAATTACTCAAGTTGTCGAGGAATTTCAAGGTAAAATCTATCAACGTCCGCCGCTCCGCTCATCAGTTAAACGGCGACTAAGAACAAGGACAGTCTACTACATGGACGCATTAGAGATTGAAGATAGGGATGTTTTATTACGCATAGGATGTCAAGCTGGAACATACATAAGGAAACTCATTCACGATATGGGAGAGGTTCTTGGTTGCGGTGCTCATATGCAGGAACTTAGAAGAACCAGGAGCGGCCCTTTCAAAGAAGACAAGTCGTTAGCTACGCTCTATGATCTGATAGATGCTTATGAATTCTGGAGAGAGGATAAGATAGAACAACCATTGAGAGATATTGTACAGCCTGTGGAGAACGCTGTTCTACATGTGCCCAGAATCGTCGTCAGAGACACCGCTGTAGACGCTATATGTCACGGCGCCCACTTGGCAGCCCCAGGCATCATAAGAATTGAGACAGACATAAAGCCCGGTATGTTTGTGTCAATCTTGACACTAAAAGGTGAACTTGTTGCCCTAGCAAGAGCTCAAAAAACAACCAAACAAATACTCGAAACAGATCACGGTCTTGTGGCCAAGACAGAGAGAGTGATAATGCCATTAGGGACATATCCTTCATTTTGGAAGCTAAAAGATGCTCAAGCAAAAAATAAATAATATAGATTATTATGAATCTAATTAAACTTCTAAGCAGCGGGGGTAGCCAAGCGGTTACGGCGCAGGCTTGGAGATCCGAAGGACCACTGAGCCTGTGACTCATTGAGTCGCACGGGTTCGAATTGAGGGTGGAAAATCTCACGAAATTCCCGTCCCCCGCGCCATAAGAACCTTTAAAACGAATCTTATCGCCCTCTGCAAAAATAGAATGATTTAAATATTTCTCGTGTAACCTTTACAACACAATGCTAGTACGCAGCCAGGGAGAGTAAAATGACACAAGAGTCATCTTCGGTTTCATCAATACCTACCAAAATACGTCCAGTTATTAGAATAGCAAAAACAGATTTGGACGGCACAAAAAAGGTACCATATGCATTAACCAAGATTAGAGGAATAAATATCCGATTGGCTCGTGTTATAGTCCATACAGCCCAAATTGATTCTAATCAAAGGTTGGGAACTCTAACCGAAGCAGAAGCAAAGAAAATCGAGCAAATACTTCAAGATCCTAAGAAACATGAGATACCTGTTTGGACACTGAATCGCCAAAGGGATATGGTAACTGGAGAAGATAAACACATATCTGGCACGGACATAATATTGTCTCAAAAAGAAGATATAGATCGGATGATGCGGTCAAAAAGCTGGAAAGGAATTCGTCATAATCTTGGCTTGAAGGTTAGGGGGCAAAAGACCAGAACAACTGGACGAAAAGGTATTAGCGTGGGGGTAAGACGTAAGAAAAGGAGAGGATAGAGCGAAAAAAGAATTGAGGTAGAGTATTGTGGGGGATCCTAAGAAACAAAGAAAGAAATACGAGAAACCAGGTCATCCCTGGCAGAAAGATAGACTGCAAGAAGAATTAGTATTTGTCGGTCAGTATGGCCTGAAGAATAAGAAAGAAGTATGGAAGCATAGAACTGCAATAGCAAGACTAAGAAGCCGAGCTCGTAGCTTACTGGGACTATCTCTGGAGGAGCGCGCTATCCAAGAAGAACAACTTATTGCCAAATCTGAGCGATTAGGATTATTGAACAAAGGTGCTACTCTTGACAACATATTAAGCTTAACCACACAGGATATGCTAGAAAGAAGACTTCAAACACTCGTGTATCAGAAGCAACTAGCTAAGACACCCTATCAAGCGCGTCAACTAATTGCGCATCGACATATAGCTATTGACGATCAAATAGTAACTGCGCCTGGCTATATAGTGCCTGTTGATAAAGAAGACAAAATAGGATATGCTCCCAGAAGCCCTTGTGATGATTCTGAACATCCCCTAAGAATGGGTATTGCTTCTTCTAAAAAAGCTGAAACTTCGAAGGGGGGCAAATCTTAGCCCGTACGAAGTAATATCGTTGAAAAAACCAGGTAGAGGGAAGGAATAAATGGCTAAAAAAAATAAGAAAGAAGAAGCTTCTAATGCCAAAAAAACCAAGGAGACCAAACCCAAAACAACCAAACCCAAAACCAAGGAGACCAAACCCAAAACAACCAAACCCAAAACCAAGGAGACCAAACCCAAAACAACCAAACCCAAAACCAAGGAGACCAAACCCAAAACAACCAAACCAAGAACTAGAAAAAAGCCTGAAAAGAAGGAACCCAAAGAAGAAAAGAAAACTGCTGCACCGAAACCAGTGGTCAGAAAACCTAGAAGGACAAAATGGGCCATAGCTCACATTTACTCAAGCTATAACAATACGATCGTTCATATAACCGATTTAACCGGAGCAGAGACCATAGCAACCTGCAGCGGCGGTCGGATAGTTAAAGCAGACCGTGATGAATCATCTCCTTACGCGGGTATGCAAGCTGCATTTAGAGTAGCTCAAACTGCGAAAGACAGAGGAATTCAGGCCATTCACATTCGAGTAAGAGCGCCCGGTGGTAGTGGCCCTCGAACACCCGGACCAGGTGCTCAAGCTGCTATACGTGCGCTGGCCAGAGCCGGTCTTAGAATTGGGCGCATCTCGGAGGTAACTCCTGTGCCTCATAACGGTACCAGAAGAAAAGGAGGCAGACGAGGTCGAAGGGTGTAACCTGATAGTCTTCTCCGACCAAGAATTGAGAATTATTTTCACTCCGATGAAGAATCAATCATTCGTTTTCTTAACCCACTTCAAAGGCACTTTGAAGTAACAATCTGCCTTTCTGATGAAAGAATTATTAATGTCTTATTCAATAGAAGCTTCGAGGTTTAATCATGAATCCAGACGATTTACTTGATTTAGTTGTGGATAAAGCCTCTGGCAGATGTGATTACTTTGATGCAAGATATCAGAAGGATGAAAGCCTTTCAATTGTCAAACGCATGACTGAAGAAGAAATATCTAGCGGTGTATCTGAAGGGATTTCAATAAGAGTTCTCAAGGGAGAGCAATGGCGTTCTAGCGGATTAAGTCAACTAGATAAGACCTCAGTTCTGAAAGAAGTCGAAAGATTAGTTTCGTTTAAACCCTCAACCAAAACGTCGTATAAACCCTATGAAGGTTGGACTCTTAAAGAGGAATATCCAATGAAGATACAGTTCTCGGATATCGGCGTAGAAGAAAAACTCAACAAAGTGCGAGAGCTTTTTAATTCGACCAAGCAATTTGATCCAAGAATTGTTGCTGCCAGAGCAGCCATATCTCACTCACTGATAGAAAAAGCGTTTGTTAATTCTGAGGGTAGCCACCTAAAACAAAAGATACCTATTATCAGACTAGTAATTGTTGCTATTGCCAGAGAAGGCGAAAAAGTACAGCAAGATTACTTCTCACATGGCGTACAAGGTGGATATGAAGTAGTATCATCAGTGGATGAGGAAAGAGCTGTCAAAGATGTTGCTGACGGAGCTATTCAGCTTCTGGAAGCAAAACCCACACCTAGCGGCAGATTTCCTGTTGTGTTAGATCCTCAAATGGCAGGCCTCATAGCCCACGAAAGTTTTGGTCACGGGTTGGAAGCCGATCAAGTTCTTAGAGATCGTTCCTTTCTGTCAGGATACCTGGAAAAGAGGGTAGCATCCGATCCCGTAACCATCAGCGACGATAGTGCGGTCGAGGGATCATACGGATCTTATTACTTTGATGACGAAGGAATTAAATCACGAAAGAATATCCTGGTTGAAAATGGCATTCTCAAGAGTTTCATTCATACAAGAGAAACTGCATCCATGATGAATGCAAGTGTGACAGCAAACGGAAGAGCTCAGGATTTCAGTAGAAGGATCTACGTCCGGATGTCCAATACCTATTTTGAAAAGGGAGATCATAGTTTTGAAGAGCTAATAGAAGACATAAAACATGGCATATATCTCGTTAAAGGTAGCCATGGAATGGAAGATCCGCTAGGAGGCGGAATTCAAGTCGGTTCGATGAAAGCATATTTGATTGAAAAAGGAGAGACTACTCAACTGCTACGAGCCGCAGCACTATCTGGAAATGTGTTGGATTTGCTTATGAAAGTTTCAGCCATTGGAAAGGATTTCCGACTTGATCCAGGAACTTGCGGGAAAGGTTACGAAGATTTTATTGGAGTTACTTCCGGCGGGGCATCAATTAAGGTAGATGAAGGTATAGTCTCTGGAGGGTGAATAATGAGCCATGAACCTATACTGAAAGATATCCTTGATAAAAAGATTGAAGACTTTGAAATCTTCCTTCAAAAGCCTGAAATTACTGAAGCTCATATAAGGCAAGGAAGAACTGTCCTTCTCAACTCATCCAGACCCACAGGCTATTCCATACGGATTGCACACAAAGGAGGAGTTGGACTTGCTTTTTCACACGGTCTGAAGAAGGATTCTATTGCTCGTTCTGTCGATGCTGCTCTTAAAATTGCGCAGACCAATGAGGTTCCAAACTTTTCATTTCCAATATCGCGGTCAACAAAATCTGTTGAAATCGTAGATCCAAAAATAAGGGATGAGCCGGAAGCTGTGATTAAAGAATACACTAGTCATATGCAAGAGAATCTTCCGAAAGGAGCCGAAGTTACTTTTGGAAAAGTAAGATGCTACAACATGACAACCGAGATTGTAAATAGTCAAGGTGTGAATCTAACGAAGAACGAAACATACGTGTTTATGGAGATAGCCATAAAAGCCAAGGATGCAAGCAAGATTGGTGAATACTGGACTATGAGATACGCAAGAAGGGTTCAAGATGCTCCTCCCGAGCTCATAGATTTATGGTCAAAAAATGCAACTTCAATGCTTCGTTCAATAGAGCCTGAAACGGGGAAAATGACCATAATCTTCTCTCCTGCCATGGTTTGTGACGGCTTAGTCCCCACAATTGGAGTTCACGCAACTGGTTTGGCTCAAAAAGAAGGTTTCTCAAAATTTAAGCAAAATGAGAAAACTGCATCTGAGGTTCTAAATGTGTTAGATGATGGGCTATTCCCTTATGGCATACAGTCCTCGCCTTTTGATGATGAGGGAAATCCCCAATCTACAACGCAACTTATCGAAAAAGGAGTGTTCAAGAATTACCTCTATGATGAATATCTTGGCTCTCAATATGATCAGAACTCAACGGGAAATGGCATTCGCCAACAATTCGTAACTTACTATGTGGCGGACAAGTTTAAACTGAAGCCTAGGAATCAGGCGACTAATCTAAGAATCTTGCCAGGCACTAAATCCTTAGAAACCTTAATAGAAGAAACAGAGAATGGACTGCTTTTGGATTCATTCAGCTGGCTAAATCCCAGTTCGACTTCGGGGCAATTTTCTGCTGAAATAAGAAACGCATTTTATATTAAAAACGGCAAAATAACGGACGCTGTCAAAGGTGGACTCGTATCTGGTGACTTCTTCGAGCTAGTAAATAGCATCTCAGGAATTTCAAATGAGGCAGAAATAACATCTGGAGCCACTGCGTTTGGCTGTGTATCCCCATACATAAGATTTGAAGATGTTCAGGTAGCTGGAAAATGAATCTGGACGATCATGCTGCTGAGAAACCTATATTGGTTTTCCAAATGGAAACATTTTTCTAGTATTGTGATCTAGGTAAGCTGAATGATGGTAAGAGGGTTATCTGAAGACAAGTGATGATGAAAACCTCTTATCTGACAATTTTATTTTGGGAATACAAACCATTAAGCTTCTATCCGTAACAGTTGACATAACCAGATTTAAATGCCAGAAACATTGAGAGAATGCAAGAAACTTAGGAGAAAAAAGGGGATTTTTGTGCCAAGTAACACGTCGATAGTAGTTGCGGGTACTGCATGTCTTGGTGCTCTTGTAGTACTCAGTGAGTTATTTCCAATAATCGGAATTACCGATATTCCTTTTCCTCCATATGGCCGACTCACCTTTGACCCGACCGGAATACCAATAATATTGGCTCTGCTTCTTTTTGGATTTGTCTCGGGAGTTGCTACCAGTCTTTTGGCGTTTCTCATAATTTCACTTAGAGGGAACATAATAGGCGGAGTGATGAAAGGGCTGGCAGAGGGTTTAACGGTCATCGGTTTTGCCCTCAGTTACAAGCTGACTAAGAAATTGTGGGTTGGACCCATCGGAGGAATTGCATTGAGAGTGGCTGGCATGCATCTTGTAAACTGGATATTATTACCGATCTTCTATGGAATCCCCGAACCTGTGGTTTTAGGACTACTTCCATTAATTGATCTTTTCAATCTGATACAGGGCGGTATTAATGTGGCATTGGCTCTAATAATTTCTGATATCATTCCAAAGGAGTTAAAGCCAAAATTCATCTTAAAAACTGACCAAAAATCGAGGAGCATAAATTATCTCTGTAGAAGTCCTCATCTAGAAAAGATTTTTTTGGAGGAGCAAACCACTAGTAGAAAAAGATCTTTTAGGTGATGAATAACGATGAAAACTGATGTGAATCTGGAATTATATCATCGTCTTCTGCATCCCTATAATGCAACCTTGGTCTCGTGCACGGACAAAGATGGCAAGCCAAACGTTCTAGCTATAGCATGGATTATTCCTGTTAGCGTAAATCCCCCACTTCTAGCTATGAGTATTCGCCCTGAAAGGCATTCTCATAGATTAATCTCAGAAACAAAAGAATTTGTGGTAAACATACCTACCTTTCAACTTGCCAAAAAGGTACTCGGATGTGGAAAGCTTTCAGGCAGAGAGTATGATAAATTCAAAGAACTTGCCTTGGAGACTCAAAATGCAAAGAAAGTAACTTCTCCGATAATCAAAGATTGCATTGCTCACATAGAATGTAAACTCATAAAAAGCTTCGAACTGGGAGATCATACACTGATGATTGGTAAGGTTGTTTCAGCATACGTTGTAAAAGAATATTTTGAAGAAGTTTACGATCTATCGAAGGTTCGCCTTTGCCTACATGTTGGGAAAGACTACTTTACTACGTGTGAAAGAACCCTTTCAAGCCCCTAATCTAAGTTGGAGTAGGCTGCTGTTTTGTGTCTGTCGAAAGTAGTTTCTGGAGCTGGATTGCTGTCCCCCTTATCACATCCCCTCTGTAAGGAAATTTGAGATTTAAGTCGTGGGTAATTTACATTTCCGATGTGTCGCTTTCAACAATGTTCGAATACTTCCTTTTCTTTAGAATATTCTCTCTTGCGGTCTTTTTCTTCCCTTCTCAGAATTCAGTTTTCTAATTTTTTCTCAT
>JBHLPJ010000058.1:0-7795 GCA_048939565.1 Promethearchaeota archaeon | reverse complement strand
CGTCAATCGGGTGTTAACGGAGTTCTTGAAAAAGCGGGGTCTCTCTCTTGTAGATTTTAAGATAGAGTTTGGACGAGATAAAGATAGCAATCTTCTAGTAGGAGATGAAATCAACGCAGACTCAATGAGGGTATGGAAGGAATCTGGGGAGATTCTGGATAAAGATGTTTACAGAAAAGGAGGCACTTTGGAACAAGTTTTGCAGACTTATGTTTCATATTTTAAGACCATACTAGGTGAAGAACCAGATCCGGAGGCTTTGAAAAGTTGAAAACATATGTGGTTGAAATAGTAATAGAAAATAAACCCGCTGCAAAAGATCCTGAAGGTACAACTATTCAAAACGATCTTATGAGAAAGAATGCTTACGACATGGTATCTTCCGTCAGAACAGGAAAATTACTGCGAGTAAAACTCCAGGCAAATAGTGAAAAAGAGGCCAGAGATACGGTTTTTCAAATGTGTAATGAGCTTCGGATATATAATCCTGTAGCTCACACCTATTCCATAGAGCTAAAAGGTGTTGAGTCGTGAAGATTGCAATCATACAATTCCCTGGATCAAATTGTGACTATGATGCATTACATGTCTTAAGGGATGTAATGACCCAAGATGCGTCTCTAATTTGGCATAAAGATTTCAAAGACTCGGAGTACGACGCAGTAATACTTCCCGGGGGTTTCTCGTATGGCGATCATCTTAGGGCAGGAGTGATTGCAGCCTATAGTCCGGCCATGAACCAGATAAAAGAAATGGCAAAAGAAGGCAAACCCATCCTCGGTATCTGCAACGGCTTTCAGATTCTTGTTGAATCTGATCTACTCCCTGGAGCTCTTCTTCAGAACTCGTGTCTAACATTTGTGTGCAAGTGGGTGATTCTGAAAACAATGACCGGCAGAACCCCCTTCACCAAGGGAATGAAAAAGGGAAGTATGCTAAGAATACCTATCGCTCACAATGAAGGAAGGTATTTCAATGAGAGAAAATCGATGAAAGAGATGTACGAGAATGACCAGGTAGTATTCAAGTATGTTGACGAAAGAGGAGAAACAACCGATGATGCTAATCCAAACGGTGCCCTCGACAATATTGCTGGAATCTGTAATCTGGAAGGAAACGTGGTTGGGATGATGCCCCATCCCGAGCGGTCGTCAGAAGCAATCCTGAGTCCATACAAGACTGAAGATGGAAGGTTGGTCTTTGAGTCTATGATATATCATTTGGAGTGATGAATATAATGCCTGTAATTAGTGGAGCAGAAGTTGATCTAACCCCTGAGGAGATTGAAAAGGTGAAGAAAATGCTGGGTAGGCTGCCAAACGAAGTTGAAGCAGGTATGATTGATGTCATGTGGTCTGAACACTGCTCCTACAAGAGTTCAAGGCCAACGCTTGCACTGCTTCCAAAAACCGGACCTGGAGTAATAGTGGGTCCTGGGCAGGATGCAGGAGTTGTTGATATTGGAGAGGGATATGCCGTAGTCTTCAAGATCGAGTCTCACAACCACCCTTCTGCAATCGAGCCTTACAACGGTGCCGCAACAGGTATCGGGGGCATAATTCGAGATATTCTCTGTATGGGCGCACGACCAATCGGTTTGCTGGATCCCTTAAGATTTGGTGATCCAACGAAGCCCCATTCAAAATGGCTGCTGGAGTATGTTGTCAAAGGGATCGCAGATTATGGGAATTGCACAGGCATTCCTACAATTGCCGGCGAGGTTGAATTTGACGATAGTTTTGAACAGAATTGTCTTGTAAATGTGGGCTGTGTGGGAGTTGTAAGGACGGATAGTATCACTCCAAGTGAAGCCCGGGTACCCGGAGATACACTGATACTCATGGGTGGTTCAACCGGAAGGGATGGCATCCATGGTGTGACATTTGCCTCCCGTGTTCTGACCGAAGAGTCAGAAGAAGATCGTCCTGCTGTTCAGATAGGTGATCCTTTCACCAAGAAACTAATTATCGAGGCTACCCTAGAAGCTATAAGGACCGGATATGTTCGTGGCCTGAAGGATTTAGGAGGCGGGGGGTTTACCTGTGCTACTTCAGAAATGGGTGGAAGTTGCAATAACGGAGTTGATGTCTCACTTGAGAAAGTCCACCTAAGAGAATCTGATATGGTACCTTTCGAAATCATGATCTCTGAGTCTCAAGAAAGAATGCTTTTTGCGGTGAAGCCCGAAGGGGTTGATGCGGTAACTCAGGTTTTTGAGAAGTTTGAGCTCCCATACCGTATCGTTGGAAAAGTAACAGAAACGGGCATGGTTAGAGTATATAAAGAAGGAAAGCTTATTGCTCAAGTTCCTGCCAAAATGCTCGAAGAACCGCCCGTAATAGAAAGAAAGGCAGAAAGACCTGAATATATCGATAAACTCCTGGAAGTCCCACGCCCTCAAATGCCTGATGATCTTGAACAGGTCATCTACAGGTTATTGGCTTCTCCAAATATCGCGAGCATGGCTTGGATCTATAGGCAATATGACCATGAAGTTGGAGATAGAACGGTCGTGAAGCCGGGTCAAGCAGATGCGGCTGTTCTGAGACTTTTTGAGACTGATAGGGCAATAGCCGTAAAATCTGACTGCAATTCAAAACACTGCTATTTGGACCCTTACAACGGAGGAGCAGAAGCAGTTTTTGAAGCATGCAGAAATATTGTGGCAGTTGGTGGCAAGCCAATCGCCATGTCAAACTGCTGTAACTTCGGAAATCCAGAGAGTCCTGAAATATTCTGGCAATTTCAAGAGTCAGTTCGCGGAATGGCAGATGCTCTGAAAACACTGGGGATTCCGTGTGTAGGAGGTAATGTAAGCTTCTATAACGAAGATTCGGTTACAGGAAAGGCCGTTAAACCAGCTCCGGTTGTCGTTATAGTTGGGCTAATTGAGAATCTCGACTCGATTACTACCATGCCGTTCAAGAATCCAGGCGAAGACATTCTAATTGTTGGAAAAACGGATAATGAACTCGGGGGTTCAGAATATTATCATGCAATTCATAACCTTGAGGGGGGAATTCCCCCCAAGGTGGATTTGAATAATGAGCGAGATACACTTGCAGCAGTTCAAGATGCCATAAAAAAAGGCTACGTTACAGCTGCCCATGATTGTTCCAAAGGCGGTTTGGCGACTGCAATTGCAGAGATGTGCATTGAAAGCGGATACGGATCGGATATTAACCTAGATATGATCCCCTCGGAAGACTTGCGTCTTGATGAATTGCTATTCTCGGAAAGTAGCGGAAGGTTCATTCTTTCTGTAGATAAGGACTACTCTGCTGAGGTTTTGTCATTGATGAAGGATTATGGCCTTCCAGTTGCGATAATAGGCAGTGTAAACTCTTCAAATGAAATGGTGCTCATTAAGGGCGAACAGAAAATCAAATGCTCTGTTCCTAAGATGCAGAAAGAATGGAAAGAAACAATACCTAAGCTTATGGGGGTTGAAAAGTGGATAAACTAAGAGAATCCTGTGGGGTATTCGGAGTATTTTCTTCTGACCCGGATTATCAGGTAAGCCATCTGATATATGACGGTCTGTTAATTCTCCAGCATCGAGGACAGGAATCTGCGGGAATAAGCATCTACGATGGAAAAGGAATCGGCTCCCATAGAAGGATGGGAACGGTAAACGAAGTATTTCCTCTAAGGATTCTCTCGAATTTGTTCGGCTACTCGGGTATTGGACACGTAAGATACTCGACCTCGGGGGGAAGCATGATTGATAATGCCCAACCATATAGCCTGACTCTGCCCCATACTGAGTTCTCTTTTGCATTTAACGGAACTATTACAAATTATGATGCACTGAAGAATTCCCTAGGGCATAAAGGACACTATTTTACGACAGATGTGGACACAGAGGTCATAGGACATCTAATCGCAACAAATCTCTTACACTCCGGAGGAAACTATGTGGAGGCAATCAAGGAAACCATGTATGTGCTGGAAGGTGCCTATTCACTCGTCTTGCTGAATAGCAACGGTCAACTCATCGCCGTAAGAGACCCTCTTGGATTTAGACCTTTGTGTATTGGTAAACTCAATGAGACGCTTCATATGATCAGTTCTGAGAGTGTCGTATTCGACATTCTGGATACCAAGTTTATGAGAGATGTAAGGCCGGGTGAAATCGTGTCAATTGATAAGTCTGGCCTGCAATCTTATCAAGTGGCCAGTCTCAACAGACAAGCTCATTGCATGTTTGAGTATGTTTACTTCTCTCGGCCAGATTCAGTTCTAGATGGTGTCCCTGTTCACAGAGTTAGAACCAGACTTGGAGAGATTCTGGCGAAGGTCCATCCTGTTAAGGCTGATATTGTGGTTCCTGTACCAGATTCTGGGAGAAGTGCTGCAATAGGTTTTTCACAAGCCTCGGGAATTCCGCTCTGTGAAGGACTAATAAAGAACAGGTCAATCTGGAGAACATTCATCATGCCGTACCCTGAACTTCGAAAGAGGTTCGTCAAACTCAAATTGAATCCCGTTAAGACAGCAATTGAAGGAAAACGAGTAGTTCTTGTTGACGACAGCATTGTACGCAGCACTACTTCAAGACGAATCGTCAGTGTTTTGAAAAAAGTTGGGGCGCGGGAGGTTCACCTCAGGATTAGCTGCCCACCATTGATTGCCCCGTGCCACATGGGAATCGATTTCCCCAGCTATGATGAGCTGGTTGCTGCAAACAAGACCGTTCCTGAAATCTGCGAGGATATAGGTGCAGATAGTCTTGGGTACATGACCGTAGATGGATTAGTTGAAGCCATAGGCTTGCCAAAAAGCAAGCTATGCCTGGCCTGTTTGACTGACAAGTATCCTACAGCCAGACTCCAAAACCTTGTGAATCAAGAACACCTAGCCAAAGAAGCGAGGGAATTCGAAGTTAGCGAGACTGTGAAGTGAAGAATGTGAAAAATGAAATCCGGGCCATCTGCAGGATATATTTGTGCCTATATCCAAATCTCAGATTCGCTTGCCAGGATTCTGGAGCAATTAAAGAAAAATACGGATTGGATCTAGAACATCTTTACTCACAAGGGGGGTTAGCAAACTGATTACCGAAGCGGGGAAGTTGTGTGTGTTCGATTTGGAGGGACCATTAAGCACAGTAGACTTCGCTGCTAGGGCCTGTCAATTGCTTGGTGAAAGACTCGGTAGAACAGATTTTGATTTACTCTTCAAAATGATAAGCAAATACGATGATGTCCTCGTGGAAAATCCGCGAATCCTTAGAAGCGTAGGAGTAGAAGATTATCAACCTGGAGACTCACTTCGTCTTCTTGCTCCCCTTTATATCTACTATTTCACAGATGAAGAGCTGAAAAAAATCTCAAAAGAGAACATAGGGTTGGTTGCTGGTGCAGCTGATACTGTGAAGTATCTAAAACAGAACAACTGGCCAATCTACGTTATTTCGACAAGCTACGAGCAATTTGCCTTGAGTGTTGCTGACGCGTTAAAAATACCTCGCAAGAATGTTTTTTGCACATCCTTCCCAATAACCAGACTCAAACAAGAATCTGAAGTTTTGGCTAAATCAATCAGAACACTAGTAAGAGATATATTGGGGAAGTTCAAGAAAGAAGGCTTCGACTCTGTGTTGGAAAATCTGAACTCATTCTTCTGGGATAACCCTGATGCCCCCTATCCTAAATTGATGAATCAGATATCGGTCAGGGGCGGGGAGCGAAAAGCTGTAACTTTGAACAAGGTATGTACAGAGACGCATTGCCTACAAATAAACGTTATTGCTGTCGGTGATAGCATAACTGATAGAAATATGCTCTCAGCAGTTAAAGAGAGCGAAGGAGTCGCCATATCTTTTAATGGAAACAAATACTCTGTCCCAAACGCGAATGTGGCAGTAACCTCGCCAAATCTAATGGGAGTAAATGTAATAGTAGACAAGTATCCTCACGTGTGGAGTACGATAGAAAAATGGAGCGAGAATTTTGCCACATTTAGAGATGCCCCGGGTACAATTCCCGATGAACTCCTATCAAAAGAGCTTAAGGCATACTTTGTTAAACACAAGTTTGCTCCGCAAATTGACGATCTTCGAGAATTATCTCCGGAACAGAGATTCAAGATAATTCAGGATCAGCAAAGAATGAGGGAAAGAGTGCGCGGGTGGGTAGGTGAGCTCGGATGAAAACACTGGATGTAATCTCTGTTGGAGCTGCACTTATAGATATGGTAGCGATGGTGGAAAGATTTCCTCAGACGGATGACGAAGTCTATGTGCCGGAACTCAGAATAGGTAGCGGAGGATCTGCTGCCAATTTCGCAGTTGCCTGTTCAAGACTCGGACTCAGAACGGGTTTCATAGGGAAAATCGGAGAAGATTTCCTTGGAGATCAACTAATCAAGGATTTTGAAAGAGAAGGAGTAGATGTTCAAGGGATTGTCCGAACAAACAAAATACATACAGGTATGGTTTATATTCCTGTTGATGCAGACGGGAATCGAAGAATGTTTGCCTTCTCAGGGGCTGCCAACATATTGACTCCCAAAGATCTTGAAAGCTCCTACATAGGTTCTACTCGATTGCTCTATGTTGCCAGCTTGAAGAACATTCCAGTTCTAGAGAGTGCAGCAGAACACGCAAAAAGAAAAAGCATACTAGTCTCTCTAAATCCTGGTGCCTTGATAGCTGAACAAGGTTTTGAGAAAGCCAAGAAGCTTCTATCAATAACAGACATTTATGTCTCATCCATGAATGAAATAGAACGTTTGCTGGATGTACGGGAGCCAAAAGAAGCCGTAGAGAAGCTTCTGCGATTAGGAATAACCAAAGTGGCGATAACATTGGGCTCCAAAGGATGCATTGTTGCGAGCAGTCGAGAGCAGCATTCTGTTCCGAATTTTGAGGTGGAAGTTGTTGACACAACGGGAGCAGGAGATGCTTTTACTGCAGGTTTCATTTCAGGCCTACTCAGAAATCTAAGTCTAGAAGAGTGCGGAAGAATAGGTAATGCTTCTGCAGCATTATGCATCACGAAGGTTGGCGCAAGAAATGGATTGCCAACTTTGGATCAGCTTACGAGTTTCCTTAACAGAAAATCTTCATAAAGGTGCAGGAAATGAAAGATGAATCAAATAGAGCAATAGTGGCAATCATTGCCGGATCCAAGTCTGACGAAAAGATTGTAAAAGCAACAGTTGATGTTTTGGACGAGTATGACATATCCTACGAAGTAAAATATCTCAGCGCTCACAGGAATCCTGAAGATCTTAAAGATTATATCCATCAAAGCCAGGATACCGTTGATATTTATATTTGCATTGCTGGATTGGCTGCTCTTCTGCCAAGTTTCGTGGTAGCCCACACAAAGAAGCCAGTAATAGGTGTTCCTGTCAATGTAAGACTGGGGGGGTTAGATGCCTTACTATCCATTATCCAAACCCCTTCGGGTGTGCCTATAGCTTGTGTAGGTATTGACAATGGTAAGAATGCTGCTCATCTTGCTCTAAGGATACTTGCCTTAAAAGATCAATTTGTAAGACAAAAATTGGAGAAATAATATTGTAGGAGGAGGATAGATTGCCGGTCCATCCAATAGAATTCAGATATTATTCTGATGAAATGCGGAATATCTTCACCGAGGAGCACAAGCTTCAGACTTGGTTGGATGTTGAAGCAGCCCTAGCAAAGGCTCACGCCCAAGTTGGAAACATTCCTGTTAAGGCCGCCAAAGAGATTGCGGAAAAAGCAACAACAAAACTCGTTAAATTGGAGCGAGTAAAGGAAATCGACAAGGAAATCCATCATGATCTAATGGCCATGGTCAAG
>JBHLPJ010000187.1:0-2518 GCA_048939565.1 Promethearchaeota archaeon | reverse complement strand
AAAAAGGGTTCTAGTATTGAGGTTTCAGGATATGGTAGAAGGAGATCCTCCTGAGAGCTTTCCCAAAGATGCAAACGTAGAATTCTTCGACGACGAGAAGAAACTCGTCCTAGAAGTTTTCAAAGTCCTAAGCGAATATCCGCTTGTTCTAACCTTTAACGGGGACAACTTTGATTTTAACTATCTATGGCATAGAGCACAAAGGTTGGGTTTTGCCAGAGAGGAGATTCCTATAATTTTGGGAAGGGATTCTGCATCGTTGAGATATGGTGTTCACATAGATCTCTATCGTTTCTTCCACAATAGATCGATCCAGATCTACGCTTTTTCCAGAAAGTATCAAGATAGTAGGCTAAATACCATAACACAAGCGTTGCTGAATGTTGGCAAAATAGAACTACAAAAGCCAATACCTCAATTAACCCTCTATGAATTGGCTCACTACTGTTTGAACGACGCGCAAATTACCCTTGATTTGACCTTATTTAATAATAACCTTACATTAAGATTAATTCTACTTCTGATGCGAGTTTCGCACCTGCCCATTGAGGACGTTGTAAGACAGGCTGTATCAGGATGGATCAAGAACCTGTTTTATTTTGAGCACAGGAAGAGAGGATATCTTATACCACGCCCAGAAGATATAATCGAAGAAAAAGGTGAAACTTCAACCAAAGCCATAATTAAAGGCAAAAAATATAAAGGAGCCGTAGTGATCCCGCCCGTAAAGGGTATTCATTTCAATGTTACAGTACTGGACTTTGCAAGCTTGTATCCAAGCATAATAAAGCAATTCAACTTATCCTACGAAACCATACGCTGTCCTCATCCAGGAGACCGGAAAAACAAAATCCCTGAGACCGATCACTGGGTATGTACCAAGAGACTAGGCTTGACCTCTCTAGTCATTGGCCTCCTCAGAGATGTTCGTATTAATTGGCTCAAGCCGAAATCAAAGGACAAAGGGATATCATCAGAAGTCAGAAACTGGTACTCGGTTGTTCAACAAGCCCTTAAGGTTTTTCTGAATGCCAGCTATGGCGTCTTCGGGGCTGAAATCTTCCCCCTTTACTGTCCACCAGTTGCGGAAAGCACTGCTGCTGTAGGTCGCTTCTCAATTATGAAAACGATTGAGGCAGCTCAGAATCTGAATGTTCCCGTAATTTATGGTGATACAGACAGCGTGTTCTTGCTGAGCCCCGATAGAGAGCAAATAGCCCAATTGACAAGGTGGAGTTCGAAAGAGTTAGGGATAGAATTGGATGTAGACAAGGTATATCGATATATCGCACTTTCCGAAAGGAAGAAGAATTACCTCGGTGTTTTCGAAGACGGTTCGGTGGACGTGAAAGGACTCACAGGAAAGAAGAGAAATACTCCAGTTTTTCTACAGAATGCATTCCTGGAAATGATAGATGCTCTGAGCAAAGTCGAGTCTCCGCAGGAATTCTCTGAATTACGTGAAAAAATTCACAACATTGCCCGAGAGAGCTATCAGAAACTGGAAAATCGAGAGTATAGTTTGGAAGATTTGGCATTTAGAGTCCAACTTGGCAAGTCTGTTGAAGGCTACACCAAAACCACCCCTCAGCATGTCAAGGCAGCAAAACAGCTTGTGGAAAGGAAGAAAGAAGTAAAAGCCGGTGACATAATAACTTTTGTCAAAACGAAGAAAGAGCCTGGTGTTCGCCCCATTGAAATCGCCTCCATCAAAGATGTAGATGTTGAAAAATACAAGGGTTACATAAGAACCACCTTTGAACAGGTCTTGGATGCTCTTGGTATTGAATTTCAAGAGATAGTTGGAACCAGAAAGCTGTCCGAATTCTTCTAGCCAGGGTCTGGTATTGAAAAGGGCGGTAGATTTGCCACATCACATCGCAAGATATTCCCAGTTCAATTTTAAGATTTCTCTCCGATAAAGTTAAAACCAAAAAGACCTAAAGAGTAATTAACAGAAAAATGGTGCTTGTTTATGGAAAAAAGAGAAATTCTTATGCAGGGTATAAGACTGGTAGCAGATCCGATTTCCTTGAAAATGACTCCTTCAGCTTTTCTGGCAGACTATGGTGGCTATACAGAAGAGATTGCAGTTGTCGCAAAACACGAGACAGGCTATGCTCTTTATCAGAGTCAAGAGGTTCCGGTCCATAATCAATTTGGTACCTTTTTCTCAAAATTTACCGAGATTTCAGAAGACATTCTAAAGGTAAATGCAGTTATTAACACATTCACGGATAGTTATATGGGTAAAGATTCAAAATTCGTTTCTATCAGGAGTGGAGGAATCCCAAATGAGGATTTCATGTGCCCCACGCATGAAAAGAGTTGGGATTACCTGGCCTCTGCAGCAAGAGAAGTTGCAGGCTACTCCATAGAGGGGATTATCTTAGTGGGAAATACCTTCGTCCAAAAGGATTTCTGTTTCTGTGATAATTGTAAGAATGAGTTCGGAAAGATAGGGAGTATCCAAAGCGACTTCAACTATGATCGAATCTCGCTGGATCCTGAAATGCAA
>JBHLPJ010000186.1:0-2520 GCA_048939565.1 Promethearchaeota archaeon | reverse complement strand
AAACGGCAAGATCTATTATAGGACCAATCACGGAAAAATCATTGAATTGACCGCAAAACCTTTTATTGGAACGATAGGCGTAGCGCCTGCTGCAGAGGCATTTTCAACTTTCACGCCCGAAAAGCATGGCGGAAATATGGATTGTGAAGATGTATGTGTTGGAAGCAAATTGTTCTTACCTGTATCAGTTGAGGGTGCATTGTTTGGCCTGGGAGACGTTCATGCCTTACAGGGGGATGGTGAGATTTGCGGATATGGCGTAGAAATACCCGCAAAAGTCAAACTCAAGTTGGATCTCAAGAAGAGCAAATCCATTGGATGGCCACGTATAGAAACACCGGACGCAATTGCGGCTGTTTGCAGCAGCAAACCTCTGGAAGATGCTGCTCGACTAGCATATCTAGAATTGATTAAATGGTTAGAAGAAGATTATGGATTTGAACGGTATGACGCTTACATGTTTCTCAGCATTGCTGCAAGAGCTCGCATAGCCCAGATTGTAGACCCACTATATACGGTGGAAGCTATTTTGCCAAAGAAATACTTACCATGAATCTTATTCCATACCTTTTGATTTTGCTTTGTTCTCACAATAATAAGAATTGAGATTGGTGGAGAGGGTTTCTAGATGGAGAATGTCAAGATTAGGAAGGCTGGTAAGGGCGACATATCTGATCTAGTCGTACTGGCTGAAGAGTTTATGCCCAAAGAAGCTTCCGCAGAATCGAGGACGGCTGTTTTGAAGGATTCACTTGCAAGCCCACATTACGAGCTTTTTGTGGCAGATTTAGATGGTAAGGTTGTCGGCTTCATAGATCACTGGATTACATCCGATTTTACTCACGGAGGAAAATCGAGTTTTATACATAGTCTCTATGTGATGCCTAAGTACAGGAGAAGGGGGATAGGATCAAAACTCCTTAGAAGAATTATGGAAAGCTCGATGAAAAAAGACGTTATCGAGATTCATGTAGCCACTGAGTTTGCCAATAAGCCTGCTATAGCCTTGTACAAAAGTCACGGTTTGACAAATGAGGCACTGCAGCTAGAGATGGAGATAGAACACGAATGAAAGCTTTATCAAGAATCTGCCCGAAGTAGTTAATGTATGACTTTAGAAAGTGAAATTAGTAGTCCTGCGCGTGAAGAATGATGAAGAAGTATAATTTCACCCTTGAAGAAGCAATCGTTGTAATTTCAGATAGAAATAACTGCAGGATAGGAGAGTTCATTCCAGAGATTGAGTGGGATGATATTCCCTCCGATCTATCAGAACTCGGAGAGGTTCCACTCTTTCAATACGGAATCCTGACTGTTACCGCAATAAAGTTTCCCCGTCATTTTGTGGAGGGATTATTCAGTGAAGGAGAGAGTATTTTGAAACTCAAAAAGACGTTGGAGAATTATCTTAGAGAAGCTAACATGTGGATTCGGATTTTGAGAGACCATCCGGAGATGAAGGTTGTTAGCGATGGATACGCTGATTTTAAGTGCGAAATATTTGTGACCTTCGATCACCCAACAAACGATTTCAAAGAAGTGGAAGAAAAGCTGACTCGAATTCTGGACGATCTTCCTATGTCTCACAGCAGATAGAATCTAAGGCCTAGGTATGGCTAGATCCTCTGGTCCCTTTTCTGAAAGTTTGATTTCTGGATAATTCTTCTTTACAATGTCCCTTATTATTTCTGCATATTTTACCTTCTCTCGCGCCATGAAAGCAAGCCAATCTGGGCTAACCCAGGGTTTATAAGAATTGCCCACTGAAGGACCCGGCTCAATCTTGAAGTATACAGGAGCACAAGTCCGGGCAATTTCTGGAGTATCATAAAACCTGACATATCCACCAAAGCTGTCAAACAAATAGACATGTACATCTATCGGTATATTGACTGAAGCTCTGATAGAGGCAAACTGAGGTAGCGACAGATCCCCTAGCGGATTAAATGTTGAAGCACCAAGATTTTCAAGAACTTTTCCGCTTGCTGGGTTGGCATGACCTGCAAAAATAGAAACCTTTAGAACCACATCTTCTGGAATCTCCCCAATTCTTTTCAATTCATTTAGGGCCCACAGGAGCCCTTCATCAATGACAAGGAAACCCCTAAATCCAAACTCAATAGTTCTCTTGATATCTGTAATCACTTGGGCCAATTGATCCGATCCCCGGAATCGCATCCCTGATAACGCACCCTCCGGAGTCACTATTTGTCTCCCAACATCCCAAGGAGCTCTTGGTCCGGGAGTGATAATAACCTCCATTTTGGCATCTGCGGCCATTCCTGCAAACTCTTGGAGTTCCTCATCTGATAGAAGCGTGGAACCCATCACTGTTGAGATTAACCTATGAACTGGAACATCACGCTTTTCGACCTCATCGATTAAGGCCTCCAATGTTGAAGGTCGTTCGACACCGCTAATCTCCATTCGATAATGACATCCATCTGGAAAACGCTTTTCTGAGGATGGAAGATCGTATCTATCTTTTCCAGGGATTCCAATTCTTTCTAGGGCTTTTCT
>JBHLPJ010000185.1:0-2535 GCA_048939565.1 Promethearchaeota archaeon | reverse complement strand
ATGTCGTTTCCTTCGCACTCTATCAGGACTAGACCTTCCCACCTTTTCATTCTTTCTAGACGGCTCAGGAAAACCGTTTTTATTTCCATGAGAAGAGTCCGAGAATCGAGTATTGAAAACATGAATATATCATTGGTTTTCAATTCGAAGAAATCCAGATCAGTAAAGATTCTCTCATACCTTGGAGTTTGAACATAGTAACTGGTAACCACTGTGGCTTTTTTCTCAGCAAGCACCCCGTTCATCTTCTCTATGAGTCTTTGGGCTATCTCCTGAAAGTTGTGTTCAGAATCAACAACTATCTCTATAATATCTCCCCATTTTGATCTTCTGTAAAATCTTGCATGAGCGTAGCCTATGATGCGATTCCGATCTTCAACCGCAACCCAGTTTATGAGGTCAGTAGGATACGATTTATCCTCCCTACGGAGCATCAGTCTGAACGCTCTATGATCTCTATGAGCGACTCCCACAAATTGCCTGGAGAATTCATTGTACAATTCAAGCATCTTTGGTATGTCTTCTTTCTTAGCTTTACGCAATTGTATTTCCACAGTCAATCCTCCCATCTCCAATGCAAGAAGCGTTCAAAAAGCTCAATATCTTCTTTTTCCCCCTGCTTGAGTACGAGTATCTTATCCTTGACAGCCTCTTCCCATGACAAAACATTCCACCATATCTTGGTATACGTCTGCAAGTCTGTTGAGAACTCTATGTCGATTCTCTTAGGCACTTTTCTTAGGACTCGAAAACGACCTTTCTTGAATTGAAAGGATAATGTTCCGACTTCCTTGATGTCTATGACAATGGTTTTTTCCCATCCTTCCAACTTCTTTTTGGCAATCTTCGAGTCTTTCAATCGGCGGTTACGCATCCGGATCCAATTGGTGAAGAATGAATGAAAGTCTAGATATTTCACAAATGTGCGAAAAGTCGTCAAGTCAATGAATCCAAGTCGCTCATAGACCCTACGAGCCGGATTATCGAGCTCAGTGTAGAGGGAGGCACTTGAAATCCCCTTGCTTTTCTTAAGCTCTAAAGCTTTCTTCATTAGACTGGTTGCTATGCCTTTCTTTCTATAATCGGAATCTGTGCACACGCCAGCAATTGCACCAGTTCTCAAGTAGATCTTCTCACCAACGTGTAATTCTCTGGATATGATCTCAACAGTACTCACCAGTTTCCCATCGACCTCAGCAACGAATACATCCTCAGGATTTACCCTTTCCTGACTGTACCATTGCAAGAGCTGTTTAGGAGTTATCGGACCAAAGCATTCACTGAGAATCTTGGCCAGCTCTATCTCATCACCCTTCTTATAGTTGCGAACTGAGTACTTCACAGATTTGCTCAAATGCTGCCCCTCAATTGATAACTATATAAATACTGAAATATACCTAAATGGAGCTTAAAATCTTTGTTAAAAATGGCAGAATCGGGGAGAATAGCATGTCAGTTAAGTTTGGCATTCAAATTGAGCCGCAGTTTGGCTTCAATTACAAATCGGTAGAAGAAATAGCTTTGGAATGTGAAAAGTCCGGATATGACTGTATTTGGGTTAGCGATCATTTCTTCCTCAATGACAAATCTGAAGATCGCAACTGCATGGAAGCATGGACCTTGCTTGCTGCCCTAGCCTCCAAAACAGATAGAATTCGTCTTGGACCTTTAGTTACCTGTAATTCTTACCGCTATCCGACCGTATTGGCCAAAATAGCTGCTACGGTGGATATAATTTCAAATGGAAGGTTATTCTTCGGAATCGGAGCTGGTTGGAAAGAGATTGAGTATAAGGCATACGGGATTCCATTTCCATCTCTTAAGGAGCGGATGGATAGGATGGAAGAAGCCATCCAAATAATCAAATTGCTTTGGACAAAACCGAAGGTGAGCTTCAAGGGAAAATACTACACAATAAAGGACACTTTTTCAGCCCCAAAACCTGTGCAAAAACCAATGCCACCCATCGTAATTGGTGGTGGCGGAGAAAAAAGAACTCTGAAAATGGTGGCCAAATATGCAGATTACTGCAACCTCTGGATCTCTCCAGATCTATTACATAAGCTGGAAGTATTAAAGAAGCACTGTAAAGACGTAGGAAGAGATTATGAAGAAGTGGGAAAAAGCTTATTCACGGTTCCAGCGGTCCTTGTTTCAGAATCAGAAAAAGAGATGGAAGATTATTTGGTCGGATTTTCGAAAAGAAATAACATGTCTGTTGAAAAAGCAAAGGATTTGTTTAAAAAAGACGCTCCCGGCTCTTGGGTAGGTTATCCTGAGGAAGTCATAGAACGGTTTAACTACTGCATAGACCTAGGATTTGATTATTTCCACGTAATCTTCCCAGGAACCAACGAGGAAACCCTTAAAGCCAGCCAAGCGTTTGCGAAAATGGTTATGAAAAAGTTCTAGTGAATCGAAAGCAATCTCTGTTAATAAATATTGATTACATGGAGTTTTGAAAGCATGGATGAGGGGCAAAAATCCGACCTCAATAGCAGAGAATTTGGAAGTTGCTCGTTTCCGTGTTATCAA
>JBHLPJ010000057.1:0-8050 GCA_048939565.1 Promethearchaeota archaeon | reverse complement strand
CAGAAAATCCATTGCTTTTTAGTAAGGCAAGTAAGTCAAATTGGAACTTGTTCTGGTCAAGCCAGTCTGGCAAAAAAGCCCCACTCTAATAAATTTCTAAGAGATTTGTTTCTCCTTAAGATGCTTTATTATATGACTGATCTCGGGAATTATTAGTTTTGTCAATGCGATTCTTACAGCATTGGGCGAACCAGGCAGACAGAATACAACAGTTTCATCTATAATGCCTGCTATTGCCCTTGTTAGCATGGTCGCAGCTCCGATCTCCTTGAAGCTGATTTGTCTTAGAAGCTCACCAAAACCGGGAATTCTCTTTTTCAGCAGAGGCTCTATTGATTCTACGGTTACATCTCTTGGCGCAAGCCCTGTCCCCCCCGTTGTAATAATTACTGATACGGGGGCATTCAGCAATCTGTCTACCATTTTCAGAATGTGTTCCTTACTATCGGGAACATATTCCACTGATTCTATTCTATGGCCGGATTCGGTCAGGAGTTGAACCATAACAGGGGTTGACTCATCACTGGTTTTTTTTCCAGATATCGATTCCTCATACCTCGAATCGCTTACGACAATAATGGCAACTGATATGTCTTTGGGCGCCCCTTTTTTGTGCTTTGCTGGTATCGACATCAATCTCGCCTATTTTTCTTCTCCTTTTTTATTATACGTATGTCTGTTATGGCAGTGTCTGGATATTGGCCAAAATCGTCTTTCTCATACTTTTTTACCATATCCCAGATTGTTAATAGCGCTGCACTAAGAGCTGTTAACGCCTCCATTTCCACCCCAGTTTTACCCAGGCTAACAACTTCACTCGTTACCGTAACACCACCATCCTCCATTTCTACCTCTATTGAGACCTTAGTTATGGCTATAGGGTGACATAAAGGTACAATAATTGGTGTCTGTTTTGCTGCCAAGATTCCCGCAGTTTTTGCCACCGCCAACACGTTACCTTTCTCTATTTCTCTCATTCTGATCTTTTTCACAGTTTCTGGCCGAAGCTTGATATGTCCGCTTGCTTTAGCAGTCCTGGTTACATCCTTTTTTTGAGTTATCTCAACCATCCTGACTCGTTCCATTTCTTCTCCCATATTTGTCTCTCTCCTCTCTAATCTCTTAAGAACAAAGACATGATATGCCTAACCAAGGCGACGTTTCCTAAAAACTATTTGACTTATCTTGTCGAGATTACCTTTTCAGATTCCTCTTCTCTGCGTTCCTTGTCAAATGCGTCCCTATGTCTAATCTTCACCTTTTTGCTCAACATTTGTTGAATCTTCTTTTGCATAAGAGTGCGTTCTTTAACCAAGTCTGTGATTCTGTTTTGAAAGTTGCCAAGACGTCCTGATAAGTCTTCCAGCCTTCTGTTTAGATTCTGAATAATCAGATCCTTTCTTCTTACACTTGCTTTCAATCCTGTAAGTCTTGAGAGTAGCCGCTCTTTCTCATTTTCTAATTCTATGACATTCAACTTCAGCATCCTTATCTCTTCGATTACCGGATTAATTTCCGGATAGTGACTTTCAGCCAATTTTGTGATTGAAGTTAGCTGTCCAATTATGGTATCAAAGTTCTCATCAAAAATCCCAAGAACTTTTTCAGTATTTAGTTCCTTGTTAATCAATATCCTATAATTATTCTCCAGCATATCTAAGGTTTCTTGATATCGTATTTGCGCATCTTCACTCCTCTGATACTCCAAAGTATCGGCGGCAGCCTTCCTCAGACTCTTCAAGGATCTAATGAGCTGCATAACATAGTTCGCTATCTGCCCCCTTTGCTCTACAACCTCGTCTTTTTTTAGAGTCTTTAGTCTTACGTTAGCTCTGTCCAGCATTTTTATCAATAGCTTCATTTTACCCAGTCTTTCTTCAAAAGGTAAGGTCAATATTTCTCCCCTCGAGATTACTTAAAGATAAATGAGTAGATCTTCGTTTTTTAATCTCACCCTTATATTAGCCCTTTTTAATAAATAAAACTACTTTTCCTCCAAGATCGGCTCCAAAATCTACTGAGTAGGGATCATGTGAACAGAAAGACCCTCTAATAGAAAGAAATTTTATCTTAGCATACTCAGCGCTTTCCTACGCACTTTCGTCATGAAACATGTCTGTCGTCCGTATACTTCTGTTCGCTTTTTCCTAATAGCTTCCAATATGTCGTCTACATCCGTTTCATGAATTATGGTATACGCATTTCCTACAGCAACGCCAATATGTGCATCACTTCCCGCAATGGTGGGATATCCTTCTTTATCGGCAATTTTTCTGGCAAGTCTGTTGGCAAAAGGAAAAACTAGGTTTGAATTATAGACCTCAATTGCATCAAACTTCAGCGTTCTTATCTTGAAGCCAATACTGCCTCTTAAAAGGTCAAAAGGATGTGGTATAACCGCTATTCCTCCCTTATCTCTTATTAGGTCAATTGTTTCCTGACCACTTCTTTTTTCCGGCAATCTTTGTGTTATACCTAGTCCCAGGATTTCACCATCTTTTGTAGAAACCTCTATCCCTGGAATGACTGTAAGCTCTTGATTGCTTCTTAAGGCTTGAAGGGCTCCTGCAGTTGTGTTGTGATCTGTTATTGCAATACCTTGAAGTTTCCTCTTTATTGCCATCTTAACTATGGTTTTTGGTGAATCCACACCACACCTTGAATAATGTGTGTGTATATGAAGGTCAAATTTCGGCATTTTTTACGTCTCCAGAAATTAGATTTTCTCTCAATGTGAGCTTTTTCCTTCAAATCCGTTCAATTTGATAGTGCCGTCTCCAATGCTCTTTTTAATTCATTTAGTGCGGGCTTATCTGTAGATTCAATACTCTTATTTGGTACGACGATGAATCGAATCCCCGAAAGGTTAGAGGCCTTTTTAAAAGCCTCGATCAGCTCATTTCCATACTTATTCCAATCGTTATAAAACACAACTGTTTTGTAAACGTGTGTTGAGATATACTCCTCAAAAGTGTTTGATATCATCTTAATGCTTTCATATTGGTATTCATCCAAAGTTTCGTGTTGTGAGAGTGGATATACGTCTTCCAACTCTCTTGGAATGAGTCCAAATAGCATAGAGATTGTAAACACATGAAATCTTTCCTTTTCTTCTATTGAGAATCCATCAATTACTCCTCGATATCTCCTGTGTTCAATGGAATGTCTGTAGGGTTTGGTTTTTGGCTCTGGTAGAACCAGCATAACATCAGTTTTCTCCGGTTTTTCATACTGCTTTAGTTTCTCGATATGTCGTATTATCTCAGGTCTCGTTAGGGAAGTCGCTCCACAGTAGAATACCGCCCTTCTTTTTATCAATGGAGTGAACCTTTCCAGATACTTAGAGTGTTTCTTAAGTCTGTACAGGCTCAGAAGTAGTTTGGGATGAGCTCTTGCCCTTATCTCTGCGAACTCCCAGAGCCTTCCATCGTAGATTGCTTGTTTTATCCTTTTAATTTCGTTTAGTGAGACGTATAGGTTATGCTTTGCAATAGTCGCCTCCCTTTCGTGGGGCGGGAGTTGCCTTATCTCTTTTGGATCAATGTCGCTGCAAATAGGACATTCACAGATGGACTCTTTCAGATTTTTTATGCGGATTGTCCCTTGGGCTGTCATATATCGTCCCCCTGCGGCATACAAAGCATATGCTGCAGAATCGAAAATATCACATCCAAGCAATACTGCAAGTGAAAACATCATTGGATGACCGGCACCAAAAAGGTGCACCGGTCTTTGCAGCGGCAGATTCATCTTTGCAGTCATAATCAAATCCACAATCTGATCAAATCTATATTGCTCCATTAGTTGGGTTGGACTGCCAATGGCATGAATGTCAAAGTCAAGTTTTCCCATCTCTTCCGCAGATAGTTGGACTAAATCTAGATAGGTACCTCCCTGTATTGGGCCTACCCACAATAAATTCTCTCTAGTCCTTATCGTTTCACTTTCTCTGGCTCTTCTTATGGTCTCCATCACTGTGTTTCGGGCACGGTCATAGGGAGCTTTACCTCCAGTTGGAACATCAAGTATTACTGCAATATCCGAATTCAATTTCTCTTGAAATGTAATGATTTCTGATGGAGAAATGCCAACTTGCCCATATACTAGTAGCTGATAGGCTCCCGAATCTGTCATAATTGATTTTGAGAAATCAAGCAGCTTATGGACGGTTTTCTTAATAGCCTCATCTCTTAAGTGCTTGTGAAGGATGTAAGCATTTGTGATTATTGCATCACATCTAAATTCTCTTTCAATCTCCTTTGGTAAGATGGTTTTTTTCATCGGATTTATTACTGGCAGTAACGCCGGTGTTTTTATTCTGCCTGTTTTAGTCTGGATCGTTCCAGTGCGTCCCATAATGTCTCTTTCTTCGATTTCAAAGCTCATGCTCTACACCGTTTGTGGATTACTTGTGACTATTGTTTACCAATAAAAAAAGGATAACACTATTAGAGCAACGCTCTAATCGCCTTCTTTTTCTTCAAAATAATGGTCATAAACTTTGCGTACGCGTTCGGCAATAGGTCCTGTTCCTTCCACGCCTTTCTCTGTTACTCGTATTTTATTGAGTATTGATATTATTCTGGCATCTTCTAGATATTTGACTTCCCCTGGGGGAAATATCTTCTGGAGTTCCTCCGACAGACCTTTCAGGTCAAAAGGCTCTTCGGTTTTTACGAGCTCAACGATATTGTTTCCATTTATGAAAACTCTGTGGGCCAGATTCCCTTCGTTGTCTTTTGCATTGGCAAGGACCAGACTCAGAGTGTTTGCATCAAACCCCTTTAATATGCCACCATAGGTTTTTCCTGAAGTCATAATCACATTTACAGGCGATTCCAACAATGAAACCAGTTCTCTAAAGAAGCGTCTACTTGACGCACTTTCAGACATTCCCTTTCCCTTCCTTACTGCCTTTTTGTTGATTTTAACTTTTTGACTGGGTAAGAATAGAGAGTAAACCCGTATTTTATTTTTGTGTAGTCAAAAATCATTTGCCTGATTGCTGGAATTACTCTTTCTCGTTTCAATCGTGAACTATTACTTTCGGCCTTGTCTCTCTACTTTCTACGTATTCTAAGAATAGGTCAAATGTGTAATTCAAATAGTTTGCACTGTTCGCTAAAGTGTATCAATACTTCTGATTAAAAATAAATTACAATTTTTCGTTTTTTCTTTTGGTGAAAGTTAAATGGAGAAATGCTCTGAATGCGACGGATTGATTGTTCTTCATCAAGGGGAGTATGTTTGCTCAAAATGTGGGCTTGTCTCACATAGACAGTATGTCATACCGTCATACGTAATGAACAAAGATGAAGCCTCTTCAAGGAAATTAGGGAAATCCTTTATGAATCTGGGTGAGCGATTGCACATAGTCGATGGATTAGGAAGCTATATGGATTACCACCGCTCATATTTTTTCCATGACATAGGCGGAGGCTCTCTCCCACCAAAAAAACAGAAGCTTTTTCGAAGACTAAAGTATCGATATGATTTAAACACACGGATGTATAAACGCCAAACAGACTATCGTGCGTTCAAAACGTTAAATCACGTTGCTAGTACTCTTAGTCTTTCTGATAAAATACGGAACCGAGCGGCATATTACTATCGAAAGACAGTAAAAAAACTAGAAGGGTCTATTACGAACCGTATATTGATAATGGCCTTATGCGTTTTTCTGTCCATACGAGAATATGGAAGAAACGCACCACTAACCCTTAAAGAAATCTCTAATGCGTTCAGCCAGTTGGGACACAAAATAAGTGAAAAAATGATTCTTAAAGCTACACTTCGTTTTCGTTCTGTAGTTGGGTTTGTTCCCAATATAAGAAAAAGTGAAGAATATATTTGTCGAATAATCTCTGAAGTTATCGAGTCTCCTAAAACAAGATCTCGTTTAGCCGAACGTAAAATAGATCCTGTAGCATATAGGGAAAGACTTCAAAAGAAAGCGTTTGAAATTCTTCATAAAATCCCTTCTCATCTCCGTGGAGGACGTAATCCCTACATTTTTGCGGCAGCAACCATCTATACTGCGGACCAAACACTTGCCCAGGAAACAGGAGATATGTACGTACTGACTCAAAAAATGATCGCGGAGATAACAAAAGTTGCAGAATATAGTATTCGCGATCACTTCTGCTCCCTATTAAAACCAGAAATACTCCAATAGGCTATAAGCCCCTTCCAAAACATTCCCTATTTTTTAATCTAGAAACTGTGGTCTTTTTCCATATACCTAAAGCTTAAATATTGCAAATTTTATTGAACCGTCAAAAGACTTTCAGTTAGGCGAGGTAATGCTTGTGGGCAAAGTGAGAACAGAGGTCGTAAAGCGATTAGCACGGGAAATTATTAACACATATCCTGAGCATTTCACAACTGATTTTGAGGACAATAAGCAGAAACTCTTCTTGGTTGCAGAGATCAAGTCCAAACGCCTTCGAAACCGTATTGCAGGCTATATAACACATCTGGTCAAAATTGAAGAGACTCGAGTTAGCATCGCTGAATAGAATAGATGCAACATCTTATTTAGGTAAATGCTTTTTAGGAATAATCAAAAACATGCTCCGGTGGTGTAGTCCGGTCAATCATCAGGGGCTCAAGGCTGAAACGATAGCCTGCCCAATCGCCCCCTGGACCCGGGAAATTAACCAAATGGGTTAATTCGGGAATTCAAATCCCGGCCGGAGCACCATAATTCAATTCCAGATTCCTGTCCTTTCTGTTCATGATTCTAGCGACTTTCTTCTCGGTGTACTCTTCCACAAACTCCGTCGACTCTCGCAAACAATTAAAAATGTCAAACAATAAGTATACTTCTTTAAGAAAAGCCATTATTTAGCGGACTCGAAGGAGGAAATGGTCAGATCTATTCGATTCTTTATGTCCTCAGGCGGAGGAGTTAGCTCTCTGGTGGTAAACCTGCCATTGGGAATATCTATTCGCTCAAAGATAAGGAGATACAAATTGTAAACGATTTCAAGGCTGAGCCTGTACCGAGGTTGCAGGTAGTCACCAATTCTGTCGATTGTACGCCTAGCTTTGCGACTGTAATTCTCGGTCACGGCGTGATATTTTTCCATCAGGTTTCGGAACTCGGTATTTATCTCATTCCCAACAGCTATTTCTCTTAGCATCAGCAGGCTCAATTCGCTTTCGCTTATTAGATCATCGGCAAAGTAGTTTAGGTTGCTGTTTTGGTCCTTTTGGAAGTCTCGAATTATATGGACCAGATAGGCAAAGAGGGCAATCGGTCTGGCTGCTTTTCTTATGTCAAAGCGGGGTGTACTATAGTGATCATTCTCTTTGACGATACCGCACAAATGCATAAAAATAGCCGCCGGTGCGACCGCAGCGCCTTCAGCATATTGAAGAAAGACCGGAAATGTTTCAAAACCGTCGTGGTGTATATCATAAATCATCGATTTTGCGAATCTTTGCCAGGGCCACATTGGGATCTGGAATCTTGTTATGGTTTCAATCAGTCGTTTTTGAACAGAGTCGCATGGCATGCGACTGTTGACCGCCTTAGCCCAATCGTTAACCTTGGCAACTAGTTTCTCCTTTTCAACCTCCAATATTCTGGGGGCGGCGGCTTTGCGGTCATCGATCAAATCATCAATAACCCGCATAGATTGATAGCAGATCTTTCCAGCGTCATATCGCTCATCCTCCCAGAAGCGAGCTGCGATGTCCATGATTGGGTTGGTAAGAAGTTGTCGGTAGTCAGGCTTTCGAAAAAAGTCGAATTGATTTGTGTTTTGGTCTTTCATCTAAATGTCCTCGAAAGATATAATACTCACAGTATGGGCTTACGAAGAACAAAACGTCCTATTTATGTCTTTTGTCTGAAAAAGAAATGAATCTAAACTTCAGAAGAGATAGTATCTAATCTTAGAAAGGCAAAAGATTTGCTATAGTCTCCATAAGTGAACTGATGGAGTCGCCGGCCCATCCGAGTATGCCTAGTATGACTGTAACCAATATTGCTATTGCTAATATTGAGAGTCCTATGAGGAGCCCTTCTTCTACTAGTGGTCCA
>JBHLPJ010000184.1:0-2575 GCA_048939565.1 Promethearchaeota archaeon | reverse complement strand
GTCTCTTGTTCATCAATTAGATGCTCTCTTTGCTCCATGGGTATTTCATAGGAGCCTTCCCGATCTTTTATGAAATATAATCCACATGAACTGCAGAAAAATCTCTCATTTCCATATATGAACGATCCACAGTAGGGGCATTTGTTGCTTTTGAGAAAAACTGAAACAATATCACTCCTGAAGGCATTCTCGAAAGCGGTTTCGATTTCCTGCCTTAACAGATCAAGATCTTCTCCAACAAGCTTCTTTCCTAATGCGACTTCAAGTCTTGATGGATATTCAGCAATCTGCAGAGAGCTCTCTTTTTTCCACCAAGCCTCAAATTCCTTCTTTGTGAGATCTAGATGGATTGTTTTCCTTCGGATGTCAGCAATCATATCCTTTGGAAGGATGAAGATTCCCCTCTTTCCTACGTAGCAGTCCATGGCAATATCTTCTACAATAATCTGGTTGACTACTCCTAATTGCTTTCCATCAGAGCTTTTTATCTCTGCTGTTTTTTCTGTTAGATCCGAGATCTTCTTCAATGAACCCTCCCCCAGAGCAGCAACCCATAATTGAATTGTAAGTAAGGAAATATTAGTTTTGCCTTTAAGAGATCATTTCAACGTAGAGGAATATCAATCAGCGTAATTCTTATTTAGGTCTTTGATATCGGGTGTTCAATAGAGAGTGGTTCGTTTGGACACCCGTACTATGCTAGAGAAACTAAAGAAAGGTACTGGGCTTCCCCAAGAGGAGATTCTCCCAGTTCTGGAGTGTGATAACAAAACATTTATCACACTCATGAAGGTGTCGTGGGAGGTGTCCCGACACTTCTTTGGATGGAATTTACATTGCTCTGCTCCGGATATTATGGCCTATAAGGTACCTGAATTTAGAATTGTTACAAAGAATATCTTCAAGCCGCTTTCTGTTACTGGGAGTAGATGTGCCTTAATGTGTGATCATTGTGAGGGGAGAATTCTAAATCATATGATCCCTACTACGAAGCCCAGAGATCTTTTGAGAGAATCTGCGAAATTGCACAGAAAGGGTTGCAGAGGAGTTCTCATCAGTGGAGGTTCCATGAAGGATGGAAGCGTTCCATTAAGGAATTTCGAATCAGTCATTAGGACAATCAAGAGTAAATATGGATTTTTGGTCGCAGTTCACACAGGGCTGGTTGACAGAGAAATGGCTACCGCGCTGGCTAGAGCGCAAGTAGATTTGGCCCTGATAGATGTGATCGGAGATAACGAGACAATAAACGAGATTTATCATCTGGACAAGGATGTTAAGGATTTTGAGGAGTCTTTGAAGTATCTAAAGAAAGCCGGATTATCGATTGCACCCCACGTGATCGTAGGATTGCATCATGGCAGAATTAAAGGAGAACTTAAATCACTAGATATGATTGCCAAGATTAGGCCTCAGAGCGTTGTTATCATTGCTTTCAAGCCCATTAAGGGAACAAAAATGGACAATATTGCACCTGCAAAACCCATTCAGATCGCCAAGATAATAGTAGCTTCAAGATTCATGATGCCAAATGTTCCGATAATCCTAGGATGCGCAAGACCGACAGGTTTACACAAAATCAAAACAGATGTTATCTCGATCAGATCAGGAATCACTGGTATTGCTTTTCCAACTGAAACGGGATTAAATTACGCCAAATCACTAGGGCTTGAGAGAGTCTATTCGCCCCTGTGCTGCGCATTCTTAATAGATCAATACTGATGTTTTTCCTGTATTCTTAGTTTTCGTGTGCTTTTGCATATAAAACTGGAGAGAATGCTGTAAAACCAGAACAGTTAAAACGTGTATTCAAGAGCTGGGTCCAAAAAATAGGGAAGAGTTAGATTATGTAATAAGAATTAACCGGAAAAGGTCGGATTCCGTCAAGTAACCAAAATATGATTCTGGGATCTCTTAAGATGGGTTTCTGGTCTTGGTACGGAGGATGGACACCGATATAATATCTTTCTGGAGCCGGGGGACCCACGTACTCGATATTTCCGCTTCCTTCAGAAATAAGGATGGCGTCCTGTTTGTTATTCAATTGCATTTCATATTCGTTATCAAGGAATACTGGCAAAGAAGCAGCTAGGAGTGATACTGCAGCCGTAAGTAGCAGTGCCAGCGTCATTATTTGCTTCGTCTTTTTTTTCACTTTTATCTTCCCCCCTTGGCACATCTTCACCTGAGAGCTCTTGAGAGCCGACTCATAACTGCTATATTTGTTTTGCTTTACTTAACACTTTTGGTTTAAGGTCGACGACAAAAGCTTGCGGATTTACCAGGATGACTGCGGAATCTTTAAATAAGCAGTATCATAAAGGGCCCAGATATCGTAATAGCAAGGATGAAGTGAGGATGAAAGAAGGCCAGGGTGAAAAGAATGAAGCATCGGGAAGAAAAGCCAAGCTTCTAAACAATGACGCAGAATCCTCGGAATCTATGAAGAAAACGACGACTATTTCACTATTTACTGGCAACTATCTAATCTTGGTCCTAAGCTGGATTCTGATGGATTTTGCTGGAGAGCTACCCAATACCTACTACTCGGATTATGTTGTCACTCTTAGTGGCG
>JBHLPJ010000183.1:0-2578 GCA_048939565.1 Promethearchaeota archaeon | reverse complement strand
TGTATCAGGATATGATTTGACAAAACTGTTTGTTGGAAGCGAGGGGACCTTGGGAATATTTACGAGGGCACTTCTAGGCATAACTACCCTCCCAGAATCGCGTCTTGCGGCCCTCGCCTACTTCGAAAATCTGGAACAAGCAGGACGATGCATATATAGGATAATCCGTGAGGGACTAGATCCTTCAGCAGCGGAATTGATGGACAGACTTACAATGGACGCAGTGAGTAGATTCACAGGAATGGAATTTCCGGAGAGTGAAGCAGTCATCATAGTCGAGCTGGACGGAGACTCAGATAATATTAAGAAAAGATCTGTAACCCTTGAGAAGATTTTCAGAGAAGAGAAAGCTATCTGCTACGAAACTGCTAAAGATGAAGGAGAGGTAGAAAAGATGTTTGAAAATAGACATGCAGCCTATGCTGCGTTAGCATCTTACAAACCTACAGTGGAGGTTGAAGATGTAACAGTACCTCTTTCAAAGATAGTCGAGATGTTAAATCTAGTTGTGGAAATTGCAGAGAAACACGACATCATGATTGCTACATTTGGTCACATGGGAGATGGAAACCTCCACCCAAGTTTGCTATTTGATGATCGTATACCAAGAGAAAAGGAAATTGCAGAACGGGCCAAAGAAGACCTATTTAAGGCAGCTCTACAACTCCAAGGAACGATCACAGGGGAACACGGTGTTGGTGTCTTGAAAAGACCTTACTTCCCAGCCGAGCATGATTCTGTTGAGATATCTGCAATGAAAGCGATAAAGAGAGTTCTTGATCCCAATAGTATTCTTAACCCCGGGAAGATCTTTGAGGACTGATTGAAATGGCAACCAAGATTCCCGAAATAGCAGATATGATAAGGGTTTGCACAGAGTGTGGTGCATGCAGATCCGTATGCCCAACTTTTGAGTATAAGAAGATAGAGTCGTTCAATGAAAGAGGAAGACTGATGTTATGCGCTGCCTGGAACCAAGGTGAACTGAATGCCTCAAAGAGCTGGATAGATAGAACAACAACGTGCTTGCAATGTAGAGTGTGTGAAGAAGTATGCCCACCAGGAGTGAAGTATTTCGACATTGTTGGGAAGGTAAGGGAAAAACTCGCAGAAGATGGAATTGGACCCATAGATTCACAGAAAAGCATCGTTCAAAATATTCTAAAGAGTGGGAATATATTCGGCCAAGAGAATAAGCTTAAAGACACGCTGCTAGCCCAATACGTCGATAGAGTCGGAATAAAAGATTCAGACTATCTGTTTTTTACGGGATGTATGGCCAACCGAAGATATTCCAGCTTTGCAGTAAATCCTATCAGAATTCTCGAAAAAACCGGTCTGAAGCTGGCGCTAGATGATGAGGAAGAATGTTGCGCAGGAGTTGCAAAACTTGTAGGAATGACAAAGGAATTCAGGCAAATGGCAGAGAAGAACATGTCTCATATGGATAGCCTCGGTGTAGAAAGAGTATTTACGCATTGCCCGATGTGCTTCTCAACACTCAAGAAGGAGTACCCGTGGAGTGTTGAAGTGGTTCACGAAACCGAGCTATTTGCCCAATTAATAGATGATAATAAGATGAAATTGGAGAGGGGCATAAATGGAAAAGCAGCCTTCTTTGATCCTTGTCACTTGGGACGATGGGGAGGAATATATGAAGCTCCACGAAAAATATTAGAAAGCATTCCGGGTTTAGAACTGATAGAATTGGAGAGGAATAACAACCTATCAAGATGCTGTGGTGGACCAATTAGAGATCCATACATAGATTTTCGAAATGCCATTTCCGAAAACACACTGGACAATGCAACTGAATTGGAGATTGAATATTTAGTCACTTGTTGCGGAACATGCTTCCATTCACTGCAGACAGTCGGGATGATGGAATATGACGTTCAAATAGTAGATATTGGCGAACTCGTGGCCTACTCGATGAAACTAATAGAAGAAATTCCTCAACATCCAGCATAAGATCATGTCTTTTGCAGTCATTCTATTTGATTCAGATTCGATTCCTAGCTTTTCAATTTTGAAATAGCCATATCAAGAGCGAGTTGTCTGATACCCATATCAAAAATTACAAAATGTCATGAAAACCAATAAGTATTTAAACTATGAGACATTATGCTATGATTATGAACAAAAATGTCATAAATAGAACCAAATCCATTGCTCAAAGAGTAAGAGACATTCTAACTCAAAGACCTTTTATAATAAGCGCCCTTAGACAGGATATCATAAACTATACAGCCTTGGCTAGATCCCTGCAAGAGGAGTTGGGTAATGGTAGTGTCGATGCGATAAAAGCCACAATAATGAGGGAGAAGGAGAGCATAGCCAAGAAAAATGGCTTAAGAGAAAAAGAGATACTGAAGCTGTTAAAGAACACAAAAATGCAGTTGCACGATAAAATAGCAGTAATCTATTCTAACAGGAAGCTGAGTATCCCCTACATAATCGATGCGGATTTCTCCAGTCACCATGTGTATATAGTAGATCAAACGAAAGTGAAACTGGAGAAAGATCCCGATGTCATGGTATCCTGTGGACTGGTTGCATTAATACTTACGGGTTTGCA
>JBHLPJ010000056.1:0-8134 GCA_048939565.1 Promethearchaeota archaeon | reverse complement strand
GCTGCACCCCGTAGGGCCTGGGGCCTTGTCTCAGTCCCCATCTCCGGGCTCCCGCTCTCACGGCCCGTACCGATTATAGGCTTGGTGGTCCGTTACACCGCCAACAACCTAATCGACCGCGGTCCCATCCTCAGGCGACGCAACTGCATGCAGTCGAACCCTTTGGGCGAGAAACCATTCCAGGCCTACTCACCTATCGGGGATTAATCCCAGTTTCCCGGGGTTGTCCCCGTCCTGAGGGCAGGTTAACCACGTGTTACTGAGCCGTCTGCCGCGTTCTAACATAGCTAAGAACGCTTGACTCGCATGGCTTAGTCCTATCCCAATAGCAGTCGGGTCCGGCAGGATCAACCGGTATTGCGGAGTTGGCCGCATTTAAAGCTGGCCTAATTCGCGGGGTTGCTTGAGCCAACCTCAGATCCAAGGTTATCCAGAATTAAATAATCCTGATTCTCTTGGACCTTCATCAAACTTTTCCCGTAGTTGGAATGTCAACTCTTCATTCAGTCGGTTTTAACCTTTGTTAGAGTCGACGCCGTACTGTAGGACTACGGGTATGCATGCTCAGTTTATGAGCGATTGGATTGTTATTCCGAATATGACCGGTGTTGAACCAAGATATAATCTTTACGGTTGTAAAACTTTGTACAGTACTTGTTACTGTTTGTGGTATTTTTTTATAAACTACTCTAAGGATTTTAACATATTCATGTAAGATTATTGAGTATTGGAATCAGCGTATCAGTTATAAGTTCGCCAGGAAATAAGTTTTTGAGTAGCTTGGCGCGTCAACTACTACCGAAGAACGAAAAAAATTAGAGTGAGGTTAAGAAATCAAGGACGATTTTGCTGAATTCTTTAGGTGCTTCCATGTTTGGAAGATGGGCAACCCCGGACATAACGAGCTTTTTGGCCCCTTGAATCTTGTTTGCTAATATATCTGCTGTATCCAGCATGCCGAGCGCATCAAGTTCTCCAACAAGGACAAGAGTGGGGGCCTTGATTTCGTCTAACCGATCAAATGCAGCAGGATCCAACTCCTTTAATTCTCCAGAAGGAATCGAGTAAGAAGGAATCAACATTTCACGAATCCGATTGCGTAAGGGCTCACCCATCTCTTCCAGACTCCGTTGTGGACCAGCAACCCATAAATCAATCTCTAAATCGGCTGCTTGCGAATATTCCTTCTGTTCTATCAATTCATCGATTTTTTTCCATTGGTCAATAACTGTTTTGTCCTTCATTTCAAAGCCACCCAGTCCAGAACCAACTAGGACGAGTCCAGAAACCATCTCTGGGTATTCTAGCGCAAAGTTAATGGCAGTATAACCACCCATCGAACAGCCCAGCAAATGAGTCTTCCTAATACCCAGCTCATGTAACAGGTCACATAGGTCCGAATGAAGTGTGAATTCATTTTCTGGCATTCTGGTCTTGCCAAATCCGCGAACATCGTACCGAACAACTTGGAAGTGTTTAGCAAATACGGGAAACTGATCATCCCACATGCGGCTATCTGTGATTCCTGAATGAATCAAAACAAGCGGATGTCCCTTGCCAAGTATTTCATAATAGATACGGCCCCCGCCCACTTCAGCAAATCCAATTTTGGGCGGATTCTTATTAGCCATAGATCATTCCTCCGCAACAATATGGAAATCGTGAGGAATATGAAGTAAGTTTTTTAAGTAATTTGTCGTGTTTGAAGAGTAAAGTTTAATTGGCATGAATCATGCTTTGGTGAATTGGGGCGGGTAGTTCAGCTCGGAAGAACGCCTGACTTGCACTCAGGAGACTTCACGGAGCTGGTGAAGCCTGAAGCCTGGGGTTCAAATCCCCACCCGTCCACCAAACGTGATTTGGTGGTTTGTGAAGAATGGAGAAATTGGCTCAGGTTCAAAAGATTTAAATATATCACATTTGATATCACCACTGATATCGAATGTGATATAAGGAGATAACAGGAGACGTAAACACATGGCTCCAGGCAAGTATAAGAGCGCATCTCAATATCAGCTAACGGCACTTCGCCGTTATCCGGGGCTGACGGCCCTCAGCGGAGGTTTGGCCATATTTGCCGCCTTCCTAGCAACCCTCCCCGGTTGGATCTTAGGCGATGCCCTAGACGAGCTGGAATATGGGATTAGTATGGGTTTAGGGTTAACACCGCAATTCATCTGGTTTGTCTTGCTCATTCTTGGAATTGCGGCATTGTTGTTTATCACCATCCTGTTGGTGGGCTATGCTTTTGCGATTATGACCTTGCGGTGGGAACGGGATGCCCGACAGGAATTCTTCGAGACTATTCAAGACAACAGCATGACCTTCCACGATCAGGTGGACAGTAGGCAACTCCTAGCTGTGGCAATGCAAGATGTGCGATGGGTTCGATTTTCCCTGAATCCTGCGTTACGAAACATTATAACAGCGATTGGTACCCTGATCATCTCATCGATTTTCATCGGAATCATTGACCCAGTTTTAAGCATCCTTATGGTAATTGGGGCCCCTCTGTATCTCTATTTCGCTTATCGATATGCAGTTACCATAGAGCCGGTACGACGAAAGCGCTCAGAGCAGAATGAGAAGCTTACAGCTGTAAGCCAAGAGGTTTTCCGAGGAATCGAGGTTGTAAGAGCCTTTGGATCCGAAGAAAGAGAACAAGCCAAATTCTATGAGGTTTCGAAAGAATATGAGCGCCTGCAAACTCGAGAAGGACGGCTTGCAGCATTCTATATCCCTGTTTTGATTCTAATTTGCATTAATACGATAGCCTTCATCTATGGTGCATATCAAGTCTTGGCTGGAGCCTATACTATTGGGACCCTGATCAAGATACTCGGTTTGCTCGCAGCTTTTGATGCCTTTAGTTTTATGCTTCCGGCGTTCCTTCTTGTTATCCGTGGTGGTTATGTAAACGCCCAGCGTATTGTTGATCTGCTTAATTGGGTTGACCCTCTGGAAGAGCCGAAAAAAATGGTTAAAGATATTGATTGGAGTGGCGATATCGTTTTTGAGAATGTTAGCTTTAGTTATGTTTCAAACAATGGGCAGAATAATTCTGCTTTAAAAAGGGTGAATTTCACGATTCCTGGCGGTTCCCGGGTTGCCTTGATCGGAGGACCGGGTGGCGGAAAGAGCACAATTTTGAAATTGCTACTTCGTTTGTATGATCCGACAGAGGGCAGAATCCTTGTCGGAGGAGTCGATCTTCGAGATGTTCACACGCGAGATGTCCGCGCAGCTGTGGGATTAGTAGAGCAGGAAATTTTCCTCTTCCGTATGAGCATTCGTGATAATATCGGATTTGGATCTGTAGATGCGCAAGACGAGGAGATCTTGGAAGCTGCAAAAAGAGCCCAAGCTCAGGAGTTCATAGAAAAATTGCCTGAAGGTTATGATACGGTTATTGGAGAGCGAGGAATGACCCTAAGTGGGGGTCAAAGACAACGGCTGGCGATTGCTCGAACTCTCGTTCAAAATCCAAAGATCCTTCTTCTAGATGATTCTGTAAGTGCAATTGATGTCCAAACAGAGTTTCACCTTCGGAAGGCATTGGATGAAGTAATGCAGGACCGAACGAGTATCACAGTGACGCAACGGCTGAGAACATTGCTTGAATCCGATCTTATCTTAATCATCGACAAAGGCGAACTGGTAGCCTTTGGGACACATAAAGGACTACTCAGCTCTTCGAAGCATTATCAGCGTATTTTTGAGCGTCTTCCCGGCGCGTTGCCATATGCTCGAAAACGTTCCCATAGAGGAGGTGCTGCCTAATGGGAATGCGAGGCCATAGAGGACCGACCGCCCTAGCGAGAAAGCGTGATAAACGAAGTCGACCACTCCGTGTTCTTTTAAGGAGAATGTTCGGGTATCTAGGTAAGTTCAAGGTAATAATTGCAGTTGCAGCTACATTGTCATTGATAGCGATTACTATGAGTGCAGTGGATCCACTAGTATTATCATGGGGAATTGACTTCCTTCTTGCACCGGGAAGTACACTGAATGGAATTATCATTCTCGGTATCGTATACATAGTGCTACGAGTTCTTAGCTGGATACTTGGCTCGATTAATACTTGGATTCTATCGGGTGCACAAGCGGGATTTGTTCAATCCCTGCAGCAAGATGTCTATAACCGCTTGATAAAGGCAGATTTATCGTATCATCGATCAGAACAGAGTGGTGATGTCACCTCTCGAGTAACCACAGATACCGACTCGCTGGCTCAGGGTGTTCAAATAGTTATTAACGTTTCCAGTCAGCTTCTCTTGTTGATTGCTACATTTCTTCTAATGTGGTTGGCATCACCCTTAGTGGCACTCACAGCGCTTATAGTCGTTCCTGTGGTGATTCTCATTATGGTCCTATTCGGAACCGTCGGTCAACGAACGATGCTTGCTTCACAACGCGCACAAGGCTATGTATCTGGTCAAATTGCTGAAAACCTGAGCGGCGTACACATAGCCAAGGCTTTCAATCGCGAAGATGAAACTGCCGCTACATTAAATACATTGAATCAAGAAGCCTACCGTCATGGCTTTCGTTTCATGATCTTAATGACCGTATTGCAACCCCTCGTTCGTGCAACCGGGATTGCTGCGATTTCAGCCATGCTGTTCGTGGCAGGAGGTCTAGCGGCGGGAACATTACCTGTTTTAACCTTAGGCGAGGTTTTCCTCGGTATCATTCTGATCCAACGATTTCTTTACCCACTTCTCACCCTGAGTATGATGGCGACCCAGTTTCAAGCTTCCATGGCTTCCATGGACCGGCTCTTGGATGTCATCGAAACCCAACCTAGCATTGTAGATACCCCTACATCAATCCCCCTTAAACCAGATAGTGATGGCATCACTTTTGATAATGTGACTTTTGCTTATGTGGAGGGCACAGATGTCCTGAAGAATGTAACCTTCACAATTGCTCCCGGAGAAACCGTTGCTATTGTTGGTCATACAGGAGCTGGAAAAACAACTATAGCAGCTCTCATAAATCGGTTTTATGATCCCCAAAAGGGACGGATCCTCATTGGAGACCAAAATCTTCGGAATGTGACTCTGCAATCACTACATGATGATGTGGCTCTGATTTCCCAGCAGCTTTACCTTTTTGATGACACCGTTATGGAGAACATTCGGTATGGACGTCCTTCGGCATCAGATGAAGAAATCATGAAGCTGAGTGCTGAAATTGGTGCGCATGATTTCATCGAGGTTTTGCCCCAAGGCTACAATACGGTGGTTACAGAGGGAGGCGGAAATCTGAGTGCTGGACAAGTCCAGATGATAGCGATTGCACGAACCATGTTGGCAGATCCTAAAATCCTCATCCTGGATGAAGCAACCAGTCGATTGGATGCTTATTCAGAATCGCTGGTACAGGCTGCTCAAGAGAGACTATTTGCCAAGCGAACGACCGTTGTCATAGCCCACCGATTAACTACAATTGCCAACGCCTCACGTGTGTTAGTGTTTGAAAACGGCGAATTGATTGAACAGGGGACTCATGATGAATTGCTCAGGCTTGGAGGTCGATACAAAGCACTCCATGATACATATTATGCACATCAATCTTACGAGGAGATTTCTGAAGAATTATTGAGGACGGCTCAAAAGGAGCTCGAGAAGGCGCCTGGTCAGCCAGCCAAGGTCGACGCACAAGAAAGGGCAGCAATAGGATAACTTCTTGCTATTTCTGCTGGCGTATTAATGGGCCTAACACGCTAACAAGACCCTTTCATCAATCTTGCAGACCAAAAGTTCAGAAGAATAGAATAGCAATATTTTGAATAGAAAAAAAGCAAGAATAGAGGGAGGGCAATGGTTGAAACAAGAACTCTATCGACTCTTCTAGTTATTCTGGTTGGTATTACTTCTCTCATAATGATGGCTGTTTTGGGGCGTTCTTGGTATCTCGATCCTTCAGAGTTAGCATTTCCGATATCATTCTTCTTGGTGCAGATAGAGTTGATTTTGATAACAATCCTTTTGCTTAGATTTCGTTCATCAATTGAGGAGATAGAAAGCGAGTCATGATGATGAAGAGGAAATAAGAGCTAATCATATCTTAACCCAGCAAAATGAGAGATGGCTCTATCTTTGAGGTCGATCTAAAAAGTCAACGTATAAATGGGGCCGGGAGGGGGATTCGAACCCCCGCCTGCGGTTATGGCACCGTGTAGCGGTTTACATGGCGTCTGTCTGTCCCCCTTCCTATGTTGGGGTCCACAGGCCGCCAGGACTACCCCTACCCCTTCGGGACGCTTTTGTTCGCGTATCCCGGCCATTTAATCCCGGCCATTCTGTTGGAATATAGACAAATTATTTGAAAAAGCTTATGGCTTAGGGATTTTAGAAAAGGTTAAAAATAATATATAAAATGTATTTTCTAGAATGGCAGGAGATGTTTTTGGTGAGTTTTAAGGGACGTAGTGTGGTATCAATTCGCGATTTCACCCGTGAAGAGGTAGAACATATCCTTGATACTGCAGAAAAAATGGAAGAATCTGCCAAGAAGGGGTCAGACGTTCTAAGAGGAAGGATTTTGGCAACCTTATTCTTTGAGCCCAGCACCAGAACGAGAATTTCCTTTGAAACTGCCATGAAAAGACTTGGAGGAGGAGTCGTTGGTTTTGCAGAGCCCAGCACAACATCTGCAGTTAAGGGAGAGAATCTTAGCGATACCATTCGAGTAGTTGAAAGTTATGCGGACACAATTGTACTCAGACATCCGTTAGAAGGAGCGGCAAGGTTGGCATCTGAGCTTTCTAAGATCCCGATTATTAATGCTGGTTCTGGATCGGAAGAGCACCCTACTCAAGCATTACTTGATTTGCTGACAATCCGAAAAGAGAAAAAGAGCATTGATGGACTGAGTATAGCGCTAGTCGGTGACTTGAAGTACGGTCGTACCGTCCATTCATTGTCCTACGCCTTATCAATGTATGATGTGGATTTATTCTTGGTTTCACCTCCACTACTAAGAATGAGATCTGAGGCGATTGATGACGTCCAAAAACAGGGAGTCAAAGTAACCGAAGTGGAACGAATTGAGAAGGTTGTAGAAGATGTTGATGTAATATACATTACGCGTATCCAAAGGGAGAGAATTCCGGACGCAGCAGAATATGAAAAAGTAAGGGGTTCGTATAAGATTGACTTGGATCTCTTGGAAAATGCCAAAAGCGACGTCATCATAATGCATCCACTTCCGAGAGTAGATGAAATCGATGCTGAGGTAGATAGAATCTCAGGCGCAGTCTACTTCAAGCAACCTTGGAATGGTGTTCTTATTCGCATGGCCTTGCTTGCGTTAATCCTTGGCGGAATCTAAGGAGGTTTATCGTGTGTCAGAAGAAGAATTGAGGGTTAGGAAAATAAAACGAGGCACTGTTATTGATCATATCTCCGCGGGTAATGCTCTAAACGTACTTAAGATCCTAAGGATCAGTGGAAAAGAAGGATACGTCGTTAGTATATCGATAAATGTACCTAGCAAGAAATTTGGCAAAAAGGATATAGTCAAAATCGAAGAACGGGAATTGGACCCCAAAGAGGTCGACAAGATAGCTTTACTTGCTCCAAATGCTACAATAAACATCGTTAGGAATTACAGGGTAGTAGACAAGCAGAGAGTCAAATTACCTGACGAACTAGAGGGTTTTCCACGGTGTATTAATCCAAGCTGTATTGTTAATAGTGGAGAGCCCGTGGAGCCAAAGTTTTTGGTTGATAGTAAGGAGCCAGTTAAATTGAGGTGTAAGTACTGCACGCGCATAATGGAGCAGGAAGATATCATAGAACAGTTTGCTTCAGAGTAGAGAGGCGATACCCGTAACGTATGTGAACTGCTCCCAGCCTTCGCAAGAAGCTTCCTCCCTCTCTCTGCCTCATGCGTCTGAGGACACTTCGGCTTCACAGAGGGCAGGTTTCTGTGCTCCGAATCCACGGATACACAGGAAGGTCTCTTTCAACCTTCGGGCTGGTTCACCCCATTGTTTGTGCCACAGACACTCAGCAGCCCTGTCAAGCAGGATATACCCACAAGACCTGCGCTCTCAGACTGGGTTTCACGCCCATGCCGTTGGGCAACCTTCCTCTCAAAGAGAGCATCTTACCCAAAGCTTAAT
>JBHLPJ010000182.1:0-2587 GCA_048939565.1 Promethearchaeota archaeon | reverse complement strand
ATGAGAGCTCGGGCTATGGCTACTCTTTGTCTCTCTCCTCCGCTAAGTTGACCAGGTTTGTGTCGAATTCTATCATTCAGTCCGACAGTATTTACTAGTTCTATAGCGCGCTGTTTATCCTGTCTCCTTATTCCTCTAGGCATTATGGGGACCAATACATTATCCAAAACATTGAGAGTAGGTATTAGATGAAACGATTGAAATACAAATCCAATTTTATCTCTTCTGAAAACTGTCAGTTTTCTCTCAGGTAAATCAGTTATGTCAACACCATCAAGGCAGACTCTCCCAGACGTAGGCCTATCTAAGGCACTAATAATATTGAGAAGAGTAGTCTTGCCGCTGCCAGAAGGACCCATTATTGATATGTAATCCCCCTGGCGAACTCGTATGTTTATTTCGTTGAGAGCTACAACTTTTGATGTGCCTAGCTTATAGGTTTTGCTCACATCCTTACATAAAATCTCGGTTTGTCTTTCAGAAACGTCTGTGTCGGCACAATTCTCATCCATACCGAATTCATCGGTTTTTCGATACGCACAAACACTCGTGCTAGTCATTTCACTATTCGCCTCGCAGAATTTTCACGGGGGATACTTTTGATGCCTTTAAGGCGGGATAGATTCCGCCAACAATCCCCATTCCGATGACAAATCCAATCAGTTGTAGGAACACTTGGATTTGAAGTGGATTAAGAGCAATCACGAACATTGTTTCTATTGCTTGTAGGAAACCCACGCCCATGCAAAAACCAAACACTCCACCTATGGATGTGATTATCAACGACTCATAGATGATGTCTTTAACAACATCCATATTCTGCCACCCTGTAGCTTTAAGAGTAGCAAACTCCTTCATTCGCTCCATAACACTCATCAGCATAGCTACAACAATACTCATCCCGCCTGCTATTCCAGCTATCAAAGATATTGAAAATACGAGAATGTTAATCGTATCCATAAACTGAGTGAACGAACCTAGTTGCTCGTCAAATGACAGAATTTCGACTCCTAACTCCTCATATTCCGAGATCCTTTCAATTTCATCTTTAATAGAATCTACACTTTCAGGACTGTCGGCCTTAATCAACAAGACACAGTACGTATCATCAGTGAAGTTGGACTTGAACTGTCTTACGCAACCGATGGTTGTGTAGATATTCATTTCCGAAAAGAAGTCTGCTGAGAATAAGCCTACTATGGTAATATTAACCAGTTCAAAGGTGAGTTCATTAAAAACAGAGATTTCACCTCCTAGCTCCAAGTCCAAGAAGCTAGCAGCAAACCCTCCCATTATACATTCGTTATCATTTTGAAAGATCCTTCCCCTGGTTAGTTTAGAAGTTCCCCCACCAACAGCGGTATCGTTTTCCAGATTCACGCCTACCAGCGATGGGCTAATTGGAGACCCTGCGTGTAATTGAACTGAATGAATTACCTGGGCGGAATATGCATCTATGTGATCTATTTGAGTTATGCTTTGTATCTTTGTTAGGTTGAATCTGCTAAAGTAGTAATTACCATCCTCCTGCTGAACCATTATTGAATCAAGGTTTTGCTGTGCAAATGATGAGGCTTGATCGCTTATTGTTGCCCCAAGGGATGACATCGCCGTCATCAACGCAATACCAATAGCTACACCTATTATACATAAGCTAGCAATGCTTTTTTTCCTAAAGGCGTTTCTTATGGCGAATTTAAACACGGATTTACACCCTACGACCGTCAGTAGAAGGAGGCTTAATTCTAGAATCTGTTAATCGCTTATTTATATCTTTCTCAAATAATCGCAATAGAAAATCAATTAATATTCTCTTTCTTTGATTCTTTTTGTGTAAAATCTATTTTCCATGACGAGAATCTGCGAATATCAAAAGGCGGATAGCCAATGGTACAAAAAATTCTGATTTGTAGATTCATCCCGGCTTGGAGATATAAGTCACAACCCTTTTGGAGAGGGGGCACGACATCATTCGTGGGCTCTTGACCATTTATAAACATGAAGGATCGCTTTGCTTGTATTAACTAGTATTTTTTGCTCAGATTCGATCAATGACGGATACTCATCCGATAATGTTCTCAGTATTAGGTCTGCGCTGACTTCTTCAGCCAATCGGGCCATTGGTAGATGTAATTCAACAGGCGGGCGAATAGCATAGATTAGAGAAGCGTCAAAATATAACCCTTTATTTGGATTCATTATATCGTCCACAATTGCCGTTAAATTGGGCGCATTCTCTTTTACAAAACCTATGAAATTCGGTTTGATATCCGTTACCATGACTTCGGTTTTTGGCAAATTGTTTTTAATTCCGGAAGCGATTTGGAGATAATTACCCGCACAGACTTCGATAATTTTGCTTGAATAGAAGTAGTTCTGAACGATATATTGGATAATCACATTAGCGTCAGGAAGGGCATTCTTGGTCTGAAAGATTGAAAATAGGAGAGGAAAGCTTAAAAAGTTCAGAAAGGCGTCTACAAAAGCTAGCTGAAAAATTAGCTCCAGAAAAAAAGACAATTAAAGCAGCAATGACAAAAGTAAGAGAAGATCAACCAACTTGCCCTATTTTAGAGGAAGCAAAAGC
>JBHLPJ010000055.1:0-8176 GCA_048939565.1 Promethearchaeota archaeon | reverse complement strand
TAACTTCTACATCAAACTTAAATTTAAACCCCTCAGTCGGTGTGTTGACGCATTTGAGGAGTCTATCAATCGAATCTTTGACGTTATCCGGTCCTATGATCCTTAAAGGAGAAACCCTACCCGATAACCACATCGTCCAAAGAATTGCTATCAGTCCTGCTATGTGATCCGCGTGTGAATGAGTTATTGCAATTGTTTTTATTCTTTCAAGGGAAGCATCTTTTGGGTTCAAATTAAGAAGTTTCTGTGTAGTTCCTTCTCCGCAATCAAGCAGTAAATCATCGTTCACAAGTATTGATGATGTTGTTCTTGATATTGTAGGTATGCTGGCTGAAGTTCCCAAGAATCTAATCTTCATAACTAGAGAAAATACACATCTCATACTTAAATCAATATTAATCAGGCATTTAGCAAAGCCAAGATTCAGGTGCTGATTTAGTAAATCGGACCGAGATTCCTCAACCAGTCTAATGGCTCAGCCGAACAAAAAGGTGTGATTATCGCAAAGAAATATTATTTTTGGCGCCTAGATGATTAACAATATTGTAATATTCGCAATTTTTTGGTAGAATCTTATGAAAAAACCAAAAGGTATATATTGGACTTTTAGCAGATACTAACTTGTGGCTATACAGCCACACCATAAATTTGGGAAGTTGATCACAATGAGAGGCCAGGAAAAATCTGAAAGAACGGCAAAGAAGCGCTATCAACAGGAAGAACTCAATCTTACTCAAATCTATCGCATAATGGAGCTAAACCGAAAACTCCTGAGTCTCAGGGAACAACTGCTGGAAGATGACTTAATGGGACCCAATGAGCTTGAAGCCGCTGCATAGCTTCTTTCCTGGCTTTTTCATCTCTTCTTTTTTGATTGGTCAATCTGTTCTTTGGTTTTGCCTGCAAGAACATGTCAAATAACAAAATGGTTTTGATCTTAAAGAATCGAAATACCGTCCTTTGTTATGTCGAAGTTGTGGATTCTTATGCTGTGAGAAGTACCTCTCATCTTTCTCACCATTATTGTTCGTACAAATTTTTCCGACGTTTTTTCCAACCCCATCACTATTATGCCATCTGCTATAAATTGCTCCACATCGAATCTGCTGAGCTTGTCGCTTCCGCCTGGAATCTCTGTAACTATGAAGGATGTACAATCGAGCTGAGATACTCCATAGCAGAAACGTTGAATGTCTCTTCTTAGTTCAAAGAGGTTGTCATACTGGTATGCCAACGGAACTATAGAATCGAGCACAAATCTTTTTGCTCCGATTTCTCCTACAACACTTGCAGCTTTGTAGAGCATAGCGTCAATCTCGTTCCTTCTTAGGATATATTTCTCCCCAGAGGGCGCAGATATTCTTGTACTTATTGCGTCAACTATGGCGAGTTTCCCTTCTTCCTCCAATTTTTCTAGATCCCAGTTGAACGCGGAGAAGTGACTCTTCAGCTTACTAGGGGTTTCGTCCATCGCAATGTAGACACCGGGCTCATTATAATCCACTATACCTTTGTAAATGAATTGCATGGCAAAAATGGTCTTTCCGGTTCCCGTGTTTCCGGTAACAAGATAGGTCCCATCTCTTGGGATTCCACCATTTACTAACTCATCCAAACCCAATATGCCTGTTGAAACTCTTCTTCTGGTTTCCTTTTGACTTTCTTCACTCATTTTCAATCACCTTAGAACCAGTCCATAATCTCTTTAACAACCTTTCCAGCTTCACTAATCTTTGAGATCATCTTGTAGATTTTTGGCAGTACCTTATCGTAATCTATCTGCGAATTATTATTAAAATACTGATTCATGATTCGAGGGAGACACTCCTTAAACAAAACAGGATTCTCATTGACTCCCAATACTACGACAAGACACTTGTTTATTTTAGGCCCCGCGTAGTAACTTGCAACATTCAATCCGTGCATTCTCAACGTCACCGAGCCTGGATTTCGGGAAGATATCGTATGCATGGTATATACTGTTGTAACCTTAGCAGGATCTATCTTAACCTGCGGCGGATGTTTGGCCTCTACGATAGCCCCGATCTTATTATCCCATCCGATTACAACTATCCCGCAAGCCATGCTCCTTCCACCGATTTGTGTCATTTTACCATATGTCTTCAATTTTCTCAAGAGCCTGCAACACGTTTAGTTTTTTCACATAGCTTGGATCAAACTGTCTTTGCAGGAGCTCTTGCGCTATTATGCTTCGAATCCTATCCGTTTTCTTTATAAGATGTGGAATTACCAATCCTTCAGAACTAGCAACCGCCAACAAGATAGGGATAAGAACTGGTGACTCTCTGATCTTGGAGGAATCGACTTTCACTTCCAAACCTATGAAGGCTTCTTTCCCCATCTTTTTTATACTTTGTATGTCTGCAATGTAATCCTTTGAGGAAGCAACCATGGGACCTGACTGGACCCTGAACCTTCTTTTAGTAGCATAGGAGTAAATTTGAACAATCTCTCTTCGAACAAGATATCTCAAAATTGATATTAGGTTATCTGGATCCAAATTCATTATTACTTCAAGTTCCTGGAAGTTCAGCACATCTCTTTTGAGAGAGTCCATCAAAAGATCGAAGTCTTCCTTGTTGAGTTGATTGCTTTCCAGAAAGACCCGAAAGCCCATCGAAGCATTATCTATGTCTTTTGCCTCGCCCGTCAAGGTGAACAGGTACTTACTTGGGGCATTTACAAGGCGAAATCTTGAAGGTAGAAAGGCAATAGGCGATATCATATACTCTCGTAGATGATAAAGAAAAACTTCAACAATCGGCTCCACAGAATCTGGGTTCCCTTTCCATGTTCTCAGAGTTTTCCTATAGCGCTGTTCAACTTTCTCCAATATTGACTTGAGTTTCTGTTGAAATGAGGGGACTGCACGGTCCACTATAGCGCCTATCGTCAAATAGACCCCGCTTTCGCAGAGGATTTTTCTTTTTCCAAAATCAATTATTCTTAGCGGATGTTCTTCTTCAAATATCTCTTGGGAAAAGAGAGATAGTGCCGAGATAAATCCAGATATCAGGTGTCTGTCAACTTTAAACTCCGTCGTCCCTTCATGCGTTATTAGGTAACCGTGTTTGTGAACCAGTATGAAATCATAGAGCTTGAAATTCATTTTTCCTGTATATGGTGGTGCATCATCTACGAGTAGATTCCGACCTGTGTGCTCGATCTCATTTCGAGAAATTCTTGGGTGAACCCTAGATTCTTCAGGATCAAACAACTAGACCACCATTTAGGAGAATCCTCCCTGTTAATTATATTCTGATTCAATTGTTATTTAAACATTTCATTGCTAGATTGCGATAACTATATCTTAGATTGAGGATTTCACAAATTGAGATTTATTATTGGTATTGAATTCAGAGTCATCTTAAAGCGTCATCCCGAAACAAATGATCGAAGAAGTTGTGGTGTCTTTTGCCCCTCGAAATGTATCAATCGCCGGACGATATCCTGGACGAACTTGCGGCTGCAATCCAAAATCTAAAAAGGGTGTGCAACAATATCTTTTGTTAGTAAGATTGTGCATTTTTCGGAGGGATCTTGTGGAGCCAAAATTAAGACGACTGTCCCACTACTTGTGGGAACTTCCTCAGCAAGAGCACATGTACGTTCGAGGATTTGTTTACGGAGACATGAAGTTAGTAGAATCTTTGATTACACTAACGAGGGGGGCGAAGGAGGAAGACATCCTAGATAGGCTGACTGAGGCGGCTTCCCTTTTTGGTGTTAAGCGTGTTTTGGCCTTGCCTAGCGTCCACAGGGCGATTGGCTTTCCTGAAGGAAGCATGGTTGCTTTTGGATCTGAAGGTCTGATTAGTGTAGCCGGAATAGGTATGCACTGCAACTCGGGTATAAGGTTACTGAGCATTCCCTTAACCAGAAGTGAGGTGCTGTATCGGATCGATGAACTCGCAACCAAGCTGGCTGAAAAGATACCTGCGGGACCAAATGCAAAATCACCCATGAATCTCAGTCTGGATCAAGTTGATGAGGCCCTTGAAAGAGGCGCAGAATATTCGATCTCTCAAGGATATGGATACAATGAGGATCTAAGATTCATGGAGGAAGAAGGGCGAATCACAAAAGTCGATGCCTCAGCCATAAGCAAGAAGGCCAAGAAACGGGCCCGATCAGGAATCGGGGCTCTTAATTCGGGAAGACACTACGTAGAAGTTAGATATGTTGATGAGATCCATGAGAAATCCGAACTGGAAGAATATGACTTATTTGAAGACCAAATACTTGTTGCGATTCACAGTGGGGCAAACCCACTAACTGAACAAGTCTTCACAGACTACTCCTTCTCTCTCGTCTCGGCGGCCAAAAAACACAGGATTCCATTCCGGAGAAGGGATCTGGTTTCCGCTCCCTTTCTGAGTGAAGAGGGGCAAGGATTCTACTCGGCAGTTAAAGCATGTTCCAATTGCTCCTTTGCAGACAGACAGGTTATTTCGCAATTGATAAGAGATGTGTTTAATGATGTCTTTGGCATCTATGAGAAAGATATCAAGACCTTTTATGATTGGGGATATAATACCATAAGAGAAGAGGAACACAAAGTTGAGGGCGACACCTTACGGTTTCTAGTTCACAGGAGGGGAACTATAAGGGCCCTTGGACCCAAAAGCGATAGTATTCCGAAAGAATATCAGAAGATAGGACAACCATTCATGATAGGGGGCGGACTCGGAGACTATTCTTACCTGCTTCGTGGATCATCCAAGGGAATGAGCGAGACCCTTAATACGGCCCCCTTCGATTCTGGAAGGGCTGTCTCCAGAGTCCAAGCCAGACGGCAGCTGCAGGGAGAGGCCGTGGAGAAAGAGTTGGCCTCCAAGGGGATATTTATCAGAAGGAAGAGTCCTTTAACAGTGGCTGAAAATGCGATTAGTGCATTCAGATCCTCAACTGAGATTACGGATATGCTTGAAAACATTGGGTTGATTTCCAAAGTGACTAGACTAGCGCCACTGGTCATCGTTGCAGGTTAGCGTGAGATTCTCTTTTTCCGGAAGGCAACAAGATGGCTGTCAAATATGAAAAAACGCTCAAGGCTGTCTCCGTGATACTATCACCGACGGGAATCGCCATGTTAGTTTCTGGAATCTTTTCCTACGGATCTCCAATAGGAGTGGGCATTCTCAATCCGATTTATGTCTTTGTTCTTGGCGCGTTGTTGATTGGTTTCTTTCCCATCGGTGCGGTGATCTATGAACGGTCAAAAGGAAAAGTGTCCTTGGAGGTGCCAAAGCAGGAAGAGCGGACACATTTTCTTGTTTTGGCCATTTTTTTCTATGTTATAGGGGCTTTAGTTTTTTACGTAGTCCAGTGCATGATCATGGTTGTTATCTCTGCAGCCTACGTTACGGTAACATCTACGATTACAGCAGTAAATTTCAAGACCAAGGTTAGTGTCCACGCAGCTGGTGCTGCCGGACCCTTAACAGCTGTTGTGATAATCTACGGTATACGGACGGCGTTTGTTTACTCCTTTGTGGCGTTGGTTGTCTGGATCCGATTAAAGCTTAGGGCCCATACACCTGAAGAGCTTCTGATGGGCACAATGATTGGAGTACTCATAACGGGATTTACACTTCTTGCATTACTCCCGTTGTGGTCGATCTAAGCTCATCTTCGTCTGGAATCTGACTGTCGACATACATATTACGAGTTGATCATCAATATGACAAAACTAGCGCCCTCTTCAGACCATTCTGAAGACTTACCTAGCAATGGTTGGGCATCTGTTAGTTCTCACATTTTGCAGGAAGGTCTATCTTCTTCCCCGCAAGCAGACTCCACCCGAAACGGTGGAAATGAATTGCGTTGAGCTTAAATAGAATCTTTTGTAATGAATGTTTGAATTGAGTCGAGGTAAACTCACCAATTCGTAAGCATCGAGTTTCAGGGCAGGAACTGCCCGTAGGGCCTGTAAGACATATCCCGCTGGGGAATGGATGAAGCAGGAAGCTCTGCCCGAAAGGGCGGGGTAGTTCACGTACTCTTGAACTAAACTCCTGACTGCACTTGCATCAATACTTGTAGAATCGGACCTAGTATGTGTCAAATATTGACAATACGCCGAAAATATGAGGATGATAAGTACTCTAAAAAAATAGAGTAAGTTATTGAAAAACTTTAAATACAATACAACACGAAACTCTTCAAGGGCAAGGAGGGCGAGGTCGCAACAGCACATTATCGCTGGGCAGTGTGGAGCATCCATGTCTTTTGTATCCAAGGGTGGGGCAGCATGGCACGGAGCCTTAAAGTCAAGAAAATCATAAAACGCGATGGCAGAATTGCAAACTTCGATCCAGACAAGATTGCCAATGCAATCTTCAAGGCAGCCCTAGCTTTGGGTGGAAGGGACAGATCGATAGCAGAGAAATTAGCAGATCAAGTTGTGGCCATCGTTGAAAAAAAATTCGGCGGCAAGAAGATTCCCACCGTAGAAGATGTTCAAGATATTGTTGAAACTGTTTTGATAGAACACGGACACGTCAAAACTGCAAAGGCTTACATCCTGTATCGACAGAAGAGAAAAGAACTACGAGAAGCCAAGGCGCTTCTTGGTGTCTATGATGATCTGAAACTATCATTAAACGCTGTTAAGGTTTTGGCCGCTCGATATTTGCGAAAGGATGAAAATCGGAAAATTGTTGAGACCCCTGGTCAAATGTTTCGCAGGGTGGCCAAGGCCATAGCTAAGGTAGATCGGAAATATGATAAGCGTACCGATGTAAAAAAGGTCGAAGAAGAATTCTATGATATGATGGCGAAGCTGGAGTTCTTGCCGAACTCACCGACGTTGATGAATGCAGGTACAGAAATTGGAAACCTATCAGCCTGTTTTGTTTTGCCGGTGGAAGATTCCATGGAAAGTATCTTCGATGCGGTAAAGAATCTTGCGCTAATTCACCGAAGCGGAGGAGGAACGGGCTTTACGTTTTCAAAATTGAGACCTAAAGGTGACGTAGTTAAGACAACTGGTGGAGTTGCTTCGGGTCCCATATCTTTTATGAAAGTATTTGATGCTGCCACCAACGTTATAAAGCAAGGCGGTAGGCGTCGCGGAGCAAACATGGGCATACTAAGAGTAGACCACCCAGACATACTCGATTTTATTGTGGCGAAAGAAAGAAATGACGTTCTTACGAACTTCAACATTTCCGTTGCAGCTACTCACAGATTCATGAGGGCTGTCAAGAATGAAGAGGATTATGAACTGATAAACCCTCGCACACAGAGAGCAGTCAAGCGCCTATCAGCCAGAAAGGTGTTTGACCTAGTCGTAGCTATGGCTTGGAAGAATGGTGAGCCCGGCATCATATTTATTGATAGAATTAATGAATATAATCCGACTCCTGAAATTGGAAAGATTGAAAGTACCAATCCTTGTCTTGCTGGAAACATGCTAATGGCTACGGAAAATGGATTGGAAAGACTGAGCGATGTTGCTGGAGAGCGCTCTGACAATGGAATGAGAATCTCAATTGATAACAGAGTACCAAGAGCTGCAAATGTTGAAAGACAGCTTCATCTCAATGGGAACACAGAGAATGGTACAAATCTACATAATAGCGTAAAAGCTTGGAATACCGGTAAGAAGGTTATTTGTAAGCTAGTAACAAAAGCAGGGTATGAGCTTTTAGCCACGCCAGACCATAAGATACTAACTACAGATGGCTGGGTGGAATTGAAGAATTGTCTAGGGAAGAAGATCCTCATACAATCAGGAGAAGGGAAATTCAGTAGAAACGATAGATTACCATTCCAAGTCAAGAACAAATTTGCTGGAGAGAATGGAAGAAGATATTCACTTTGCCTACCTTCAAAGTGGTCAAAAGAATTAGGTTTTATTCTTGGCTGGGCAATAAGTGATGGTTGGTTAAGAGACGGAGATAAAGACTGCAGAATAGGATTCTCATTTGGAGACGATGATATAGCAGTCTTTAAGCATCTTAAACCCATCATAAATGGTTATTACGGCAGGGAGACAAAGGAAGTCCAAAGAGAGAACAATACAATACATCTTTCTTACCACTCAAAATACTTCGTGGATTATTTTAGAAAGCTTGGTGTTAAGCCTGTAGAAGCTATCAATAAAACTGTACCGGGCTCCATTTTTACTGCTACTAAGGAGGCGGTTACT
>JBHLPJ010000181.1:0-2599 GCA_048939565.1 Promethearchaeota archaeon | reverse complement strand
CCCACCAATCTAGAGTAAATCCGTTTAGAATGCTCCTCTTAACCCTATTAAGGAGAATTCCAGCAGATATATAATTCTTAATTGACCAGCAGATATTTTAAATATTCTCAAACAGTTTTGGATACTCAGAAACAGAATCAAGCTTTCTTACTTGGATGTGAAGAATCTTCCGCGATAGTATTTGGTGGAAGGGCAGCCGACACAGTATTCATCCTTATATCTCCCACAGATTTCGCACCTAATACCACATGGAGACACGTTTTTCTGTTTCAAGGCCAGAGAAATTGGCACATACAGTTCTTGAGTGCCTAGAGGAAACACCTCAATGCGAGTTCTTGTATCTTCTCCCCTTAATGCGCACTTTCCAAGAAATACGCTTTCAAAAGTCTTTTGATCTTCGGCAACCAATAAAGCAACCAAGTTATATCTTCCTATGGCAGTGAAAGCACCAACAATTCTGGGGCATCTCCTAAACCTTTCAAGGAATTTCCTGATTTCCGATTCGCTTTCAATCTCAAACATTACCAAGGCTGCGTTCAGGTTTAGTTTTTCGATGTCCAGAAGTGCAGAAACCTGTATAACACCTTTTTTCAAAAGAGTCCCTACACGTTTTTTTGCACCTGCTGATGTGAAACCAATAGCTTTTCCTATGTCCTTAAATGTCATTCGACCGTTCTCTTTTAATAGAGAGATTATCTTTCGATCAATTTCATCCATTTGCTCCACCATTCTTTTTTGGTATTATTTTTTTATAAAGATGACTTATGTTCGTTTCCTTTTTTAACGATATATTTAAATATTGTTTATTTTATAAACTATGATGAGGAGGTTCATTTGGATCTTCAAAGTATGCTAAAACCTCCATTCAAATCAATGATAAGAGGGGTTTTTGCTTCTATCAAAAACAATAGAAGAAGGCTAATTTTAGATGAGCTAAATAGAACCTCCTCGGCTCCCCTCCCTTTAATCCAAGAAAGATTAAATCAGAATAGATTCTCTCACAGTCGAAGCACAATATTTAATTGGTATTTGAAGCCACTTCAAGAATCGGGATTGGTCCGCCAAACAGATGGTGTGTTTGAGATAACACAACTGGGCAGAAAAATCAACCGAGAAATCCGTAATAAGTGGTGGTTTGACAGATTGCCCAGATACGGTAGCTGTTATGAAGAATTTCTCATGCTTGCGTTGATGAATGGAGAGAAGTCAAGAGAAGAGCTGAGCCACCTAATTCCAGAATCAGTGCTTTCAAGAGTGATCGCAAGAGTTAGGACGTTTGTGAGGAGGAAATCCGTCAGGGTCTACAGTAAAACCAAAAGAGCACATCCACCGGAAGATGCATCTCCCAAGGAGAGAGAAGTCTTCGATATCATATGGAGAGCAGGAGATCTTAGAATATCCGACCTGTTAAAGCTCGTTTCGGCGCATCAGCGTACAGTCTATAAGGCTTTGCGAAGGTTGAAAGAAAAAGGATTCATCAGTAATAAGAAGCTTCTATCGACATTGGAACTCAACGAAGAAGGGAAGAAGTTGGCAGATGCGCTATGGAAAATAGCAGTTCAAGTTCTTTTGCACGGAGGAAAGATTAGGCCGGTAATCAATATAGAGGAATTGACAAAAAAAGTTGTCCAATTCTTGGGTAGTCAAATGGATCCAGTTTCTGAGTTTGATTTGGTGGAAAGATGTCTAGACCCGTTCTTCAAGAAGCATTATGGTAGATCCATAACCCCAGAAGAATTCATAAATTTGAAAAACCGTCTCAAGATGCTCAATATAATTACTGGAACACCATATCACGGCTATGTTCTCTCTAAAGAATCCACCACCTCTGAAGAACCCATTAAAGGACCAGAGATTGCCACAGTAAGCACTTCATAATCAGAAATCATCCGATTTTGACAGAATCCAATAGTTTTCCCTGATTCATTACATTTTTCCAGCATTAATATTCTTATATTTGCAGAGTCGAATTATAAGCCTAGTTGATTTGGTGATTATGCTTGTATCGGGACAGAGAAGAAGCAGGAAGAAGGCTATCAAGAGAGTTGGAAGATTACATCGGTAAGGATGCAATCATCCTTGCTATTCCCAATGGAGGCGTACCAGTAGGTTATTCACTTGCGAAAAACTTGAAGGGAAGAATGAGCGTTCTTATAGTAAGAAAAATACAGATTCCTTGGAATCCAGAGGCAGGATTTGGAGCAATAACAATAGATGGCACAGCAATCTTTAACAAAATGTTGTTGAATCGCCTAAATCTGACAAAGGAGCAAGTTGAAGCTGCAGTCAATAAGACAAAGAAACAGATTGATGAACGAATAGGATTCTATAAGCTTGATAAGAGTGTTTACTCAAAACTGGAGAATGAGACAGTTATCCTCACAGACGACGGACTGGCATCTGGATTCACAATGATGGCTGCAATTGAATCTGTCAAGAAATATCGTCCAGAAGAGATCACAGTTGCCATACCGACCGCTTCTCTGGGGGCTTTTCAAAAGATTGAGAGCCTAGAGGTCCCGATAGTATGCAGCAACGTAAGAAACACATACTATTTTGCAGTAGCAGATGCGTACCAAAACTGGTACGATGTGGATGA
>JBHLPJ010000180.1:0-2600 GCA_048939565.1 Promethearchaeota archaeon | reverse complement strand
CTCAAAAGGGAGGAAGGTTGCCCAACGGCATGAGAGTAAAACCCAGTCTGAGAGAGCAGGTCTTGCGGGTATATCCTGCTTGACAGGGCTGCCAAGTGTCTATGGCACAATATGGAGTGAGCCAGCCCGAAGGTGAAAGTCTTCCTGTGCAGCCGTAAATTCGGAGCACAGAAATCTGCCCTCTGTGAAGCCGAAGTGTCCTCAGACGTATGAGGCAGAGAGAGGGAGAAAGCCCCCTTGCGAAAGCTGGGAGTAGTTCACAAGAACAAGATCACTACTAAAAGAGGAGTGATATGCAACTCGAACAAAGCCTACTCGAAATCACAAGTATTTTGATAATGATTTCTGTTCTGGGCTATACAGCTTGGCTAGATTGGAAATACAGAAGAGTAAGCAATAAGATATGGACATATCCGACTGGAGCAAGTCTAGTAATCTTGTTGGCCAGAACCTACTTAAACTTCGACTATTTGCTATTCTTTTTCATTTCTGTAGGAGTCACCTTTCTCTTAGTTTTCATTTTATTTTCTATTGGCGCATTCGGGGGAGCTGATGGAAAGGCATTGCTCTCTGTTTCGCTCGTTCTGCCAATCGCACCCAATCTGATGGGAAATCTGCAGACACTCCCCATTTTTGCCATATCGGTATTCAATAATATGGTGATCCTTCTTGTTGTTTCATCGATTTGGTTATTAGTCTGGAATATAGTTACATCAAAACCACTGTACAACCCTTTTGAAGGATTTGAGAAAGAGAAGTTGTGGAGAAGAGTGTTAACTTTGCTTACCTGCCATAGAACTTCAATATCTAAGATCAGAGGTAAGAAACACATACGAGTTAGAGAAGTAATAACGAACGACGATCTATATCTAAAAACCTTTACAAAAAAAGAATGTAAAAATGAGACCACCTTAGAATTGCTTGAAAACTACAAGAAAGAAAAAGGCTTTCAGTCAAAAGTCTGGGTAAGCTCACCCATTCCCCTAATATTATTCGCCCTCGTAGCATTCATTATGACATTTACACTGGGTGATATAATTCTTATGATATTCTCTTTTATTTTTGCTTAAAATCTAAGGCAAAAACCTAGAGGTCAAAAAAGTTTTATCGGGCTATGATGCTTATACTTCCTCTCCTGGCATAACTACGATACCACGACTTGATATTTCAAATGGATATCTTTTTAGAGAGTGAGCTGTCGATCGCATCTTCCTTACGATTAAGCTTCGTCTCAACTCACCTTCTTTTTCATCCAAATAGAGCAAGATTAGACCTTGTGCCACGAATTCTTCTACTCCATATCGACTATAAGTGCCTTCGCCAACTATCTCCGATGTCATTAAGGAGGTAGTGTTAAGCTCTCTAAGAAGAGCACTAAGCTTGAAGATGGCAGTTCTAATTCCTGCAAGGTCATCAAATCGTAAACCAAGTGCGGATAAAGAATCAATAGTAACACGCTGAGCATTGATTTTATTTGCTGCCATATAGATTTGCTCTGCCAGATCATTAATTCCAAAGCCTCTTCGAACAGCATAAACTTCATCCGTAGGCAAACCAGCTCTCGCCGACGCTGCATCGATAATTGCAAGCTTATTCTGCTTTTCCAATGCTGGGAGGTCCCAGCCAAATTGGAGACCTTCACGTCTAAGCTCTTTGGGAATCTCCTCTAGAGTTATAAAAACGCCTGAGTCTTTGTTTTCAATAATACCATTATAGAGGAATTGCATTCCAATTATTGTCTTTCCAGTCCCAGCCCCGCCTGTTACCAGTGTGTTATTTCCTTGTATAAAACCTCCGTGAAGAATGCCATCAAGCCCGGGGATTCCGGTTTTGGTGCGTCGCAAAACTTGTCTTTTCATCGATCTTCCTCCATTCTATCATATAGGACTTGGGGTAATCATGTTTTTACCTTTCAATATTTTCGATATACTCCACAAATTTATTTCTTGAATGTCCGGATCATTTCTAAGTTCTCTAACGAAGGACTCGAGCGCATCTTGGTTTTCAGCGATAACTAATGCATACAGCGAGGTCTTATCCTCACCAGTTGCCAAGAATCTGATGTGCGTATTCTTCAGGAATTTCTTTGAAATCTCCTCCGTCCTTTTCACACTAATGTCTTCGATTATATGGCCACCAATCTTGAAGCTAATCAAGGCAAACAGCTCAAATCCGAGGCTTTCAGGCGGTATATTTATTGTAAACCTATTTATGATTCCACTATCCTTGAGTTTCTTAACTCTGAAGTGTATGGTGGTATCGGGAATCTTATCTTTGGGACCAAGTTCTCCCATTTTACGCAATTCTTTGGTTACACTACTGGCAATCTTTGTAAAAGGAGTTCTGGCATCCTCAACCAGCATAGCCAAGATTTGGCGATCAAGTTTGTCTAGACGCATCTTATGCCCCCAGTAACTGCTACATTCATAATTAAGTAGTATGGGTATTTAACAATTTCGCAAAAAAACGATCCCATATTATGAAAAACGCATCCATTGGCTTTGCCAATGCGACTAACAGCCGTCTTATTGCACAAATCGGCTGGAAAGCAGATATGATCCGAATTAGGGCGTATTCTCCAATAAAGTCGGGAGATTTTT
>JBHLPJ010000054.1:0-8213 GCA_048939565.1 Promethearchaeota archaeon | reverse complement strand
GCAGATCGTACACTCTCGTGAGAAGATCGTCAACATATTTTGCAACCTTTATCAAATATCTTGCACCTTTCTCCGGTATAACAATATCCTGAGGTTTCAATTCCAGTATCTGATCCGGTCGCTCCAGCGTTTCACCCTCATAGTCTTCCAGATAACCTAGCTCCTTTAGCCTTTCCACGGGAGTATTAACCTCACTAGGGGTAAAATGTGTCAAGGGTGCGTCTGTTGCATCAAAACGAACCGTTCCATCCTTGTAGACAAAAACATCGTGTCTTGCACGCAGAATGCCTTTCTCGAGGGGCTCAGGAATCTTGAATTTGCTGGTTAAGCCCCTTACACCTTTTATTACGGTTCCCTTTAAGGCAATTTCTGATTTTGGAATCTTCATTCTTTTTAGCGCGCTGTCAAGCAACTTGGCAATGTTTATGTCTGTTTTTCCATAGTATCTAGTCATTCCTCCACAGGCAGGACATTCCTCATTATCCGATGGAGTGGCGCAGTTTGCACATATTTTTCTTACTGTAGTGTCTATGTTGCAGATGGGGCATTTGGTAGTAAATGTTGCTTTCCCGCACTTCGGACATTTCCGATGAACTGCGTCTACTGTTATGGTGGGCTGTTTTTTTGTAGCTTGTATGATGTCTCTTTTCTTACCGCCAGCAAAACCTATGGGAAATAGTGAGTGTACTGGGGGAGACATCTTTCTTTCCTTAGCTTTTTCAGGCCGACCCATTCGCGCCCCGATATATATTGGGGCTTTTGCCCTTATTTTTACTCGGGAGATGGCATTTAGAACTTCTAGAGTACTCTTAGCTGAAGATTCTTCAGTCAGAATAGCGTCTTTTTGGGTATCTTCTGGCGCTAGACTTTCAACAAGAGAGGGAGCATGTGAAGAGATAATTATGAAATCATTATCAACTTCGTGAGGGATGCATATCTTCTCCAAGATCTCTTTAATTCCAGCATTCATTTTCAGTCTGACATTAATAGGTATGCCATCTTCTCTCTGAATCTCATTTTTACGTAAATACTCTCGTAGTCTTACAAGTTCCTGGATGGTAATGTCATGCCAGTGATAGGTATACTCAGGATGGAGAGGAATGTTTAGTTTATGAGAGATCTTTATGCTTTCGACAGCTGTAGGTTTAGTATGAAGAGGAGAGCGAAGAAAATCGTTTAGACGAGATATATCAATTATTTCACCCAATTGAGCAACATCGTTATTCAATTCACTTTTTACCTTGCTACCAATTTCTTCTGCCCATATTTCTTCACAATAACCGGACGGAATTAATGGATGATTGTTCTCCAGGAATTCACCAAATGCTACCAATAGATCACCTAAGAAAAGGATTTTTTCAATTTCCTTCTTGAATGACCTTGCTTCACCGATGGAATTGATTTTGACAACATTTCCGCCCTTTAGACGTACTATTGGACCCTCAATAGTATCCACAGGAAGCACTATGGCGCCCTTTCCGGGATGCTCTGTCCTAATGTGAGTCCCCGGAGCAAGAAAACCTTCCAGAGTAACCATCGTTGCCGGATTGATTCCTACAGCAGCCAATCCAGTATTTCTAGACCGCCCATATCTTATGCGAAAGCCGCCAATTTCTGCGGGATGCGAAAAAACCGGGCGTCCTGCTATTACATCGGCAAGGTATTTCCTATCTGCTTGAATTCTGGGAAAATCCTCGTGGGAAATGGCATCTTCCTCTTTTTTCCACTTTTCCAGATCAGAAAGCCAATCCCACCCGCCAATGCCAATTGCCTCTACAATCCTTAGAAGCTTTGGTGCCTTCGCAATCATACCGTCATTCAGTACTAGAACTGCTCCGCCGCGTACCTGATTCGTTTCAACTCTTTTAAGATCTCTATGAACTGAAACCTCCACTTTTTCAGTGGCTTCTCCTGTTATTTCAACAGGGATGTTCTTAAGAGCGATTTCCCTTTCTTGACGCGTTGCAGGATACTGAAGATTCATGATCTTGTCATAAATCTCGACCTCTTCTATGAATCTGTCAATCTCCTCTTCGGCCGGTTTATACCTGTCCAGTCTAAGCATTTTACGGACAAAATCACCTACCAACACGGTCTGAGCGGTTTCTGTTCCTCCAGCAGCTCTTATGGGTCCCGAAAAATAAATTGCCAGGTACCTTGTTCCGTCAAGGTTTGCTTTTATTTTGATATAGGCAATACCTTCTATTGGTCCGGCAGTAATTCCTTCAGTTAAAATTGCCAAAGCAGCCCTGATAGCAATATCGGCGGCCTTCTCATCGTTCATTCTTCCGAATTTTCCATGCACTATCTCTTCGGCGATCTTGAAGGCAATCTCTTCTCGTGGCATAGATTCTGTCAGTTCTCGTATTCTTTCAGCAACACCTTTAGGGCCTATCAAGCCTTCAACACGAGCCGCTACATCTTCCGCAGGATGTATTTCGGGTTCTGTTTCAGGATCAATGCCAAGTTTGCGTGCCTTCCTGGCAATCTCGTAGAGACTATATATTTCTTCTTTAATTGAATCGAAGTATCGCTGGATGGAATCACTTGCGCTTGGCAACATAAGAGGCTCCTAAAACCCTTTTCCCCCTTTTCGCTTCTTCAGAATATATACGGCAGAGTAGAACCGTGTTCCATTCTTTCATAGGTTTCATTGATTCTTTGTGGTCCCTATTGGCAATGTACTCCCTTTTTTCGACACAATCACTACATATAGAGTGTCTCGGGTCCATTGGGCCATCACAACTACCACAGTGAAGGATTAAAACCTCGCCCAAATTCCCTAATTTGGACCAAAGATATTCATTCTCATCATATTTCGGCGAGAAATTGGGCCAGATATCATACAGCTCTTTGTTTTCTAGGGTATGTTTCAATTCAACGAAGAATTTTTCGAAAGATGTCATATTCAATCCCCCAGATAAGGATACGGACTTAGCCTTGAATCTTTTTTATCAATACCCGTTGTATCCATCTGATTGTATCATTTAAAGGCTTGATTTTTGATTTTTCAGTTCCGTACCTAGTCTTAATATCTACTTCTTTGATCTTAAATCCCTTTTTGTGGGCGTCGATCAAGATTTCAGTCTCTGCTGCGAATCTTGAATCGACATAACCTAATTTTTTCAACGCTTCACCTTTAAACGCGCGAAAACCAGATTGAGAGTCAGTAAGTGGTATCCCAAAAAAAAATCTAAGAATATTTGTCGTTAGGGTGTTGCTAATAATACGCTGGCTGGGCATTTTGCGTCCAACTGTAACATCTTTTAAAAAGCGAGAACCTACGACAATATCTGCGTTCTCCTGTTCTAATACCTTCAGGAATTTCAGTATCTCGGTAGGAGAATGTTGTCCATCGCCATCAAGGGTGATGACCACATCTGCATCAAGAGATATAGCCTTTATGAATCCGGTCTTTAGTGCTTCACCCTTTCCCCGATTATTGGGATGACTAATGACAATAGCTCCTGCCTTTAAAGCATTTCTCGCTGTCGCATCTAGACTACCATCATCAACGACGATGATTTGGTCTACGTACTTGCCTGTCTCCTTGATTAATGATCCGATGGATGCTTCCTCGTTATAGGCAGGTATTATACAGCAAATCAATAACTATCCACCATCCTTCTACTGCTAAAGAAGAGATCAAAGGTGATAAACATATGGATGAGGGTTTTAAAAAAATTTACATCTGAGACATCTTCGGAGGACTAGTTGCATTATATTAGATTTAAAGGAACTTTCTGACAAAATTCAGTGTAAGATTTATCAAATGATTTGTGTAACAAATGATACAAGCCTTGACCATTAGTATTAGTTGAAAACCGGTTATAAGAGGAGAGAAACGGAGTTGACAGAAACGATTCAACAGAGCAAAGCCATACACATAATTACCTTCGGATGCGCCTTGAACAAGGCTGATACCGAAATTATCCGCAGCAGACTACGGGGAACTGGTCACAATATCACGCAGAATTTGGACGAGGCAGACATTGTTATTGTAAATACTTGCGGAGTAAAACAATCAACGGAGAATCGGGTGCTTAAGAAAATTCGGGAGTTATCATCATTAAGAAAAGAGATGATAATTGCAGGTTGTTTACCAAAAATATCGTTAGACAGGATAAAAAAGGCAGGACCGAATTTTGCCGCAATTGTTGGTCCAGATGTTGGTCCGGATCTTCATAAGATTATAAGAAGAGTTGAGAGTGGGGAGGAAGGGATAGTACTTCTTGACAGAAGTGATGTTGGGCTGGAAGTGTACGAGAGGGATAAGGAAAGCAGATTCTATACAGGAATAGGCATAGTTCCGATTTCCAGGGGATGCGTTGGGGAGTGTACGTATTGTTGTGTACGGTTCGCAAGAGGAAGAATTCGAAGTCTTCAATCAGAAAAGATCATTAGCGAAGTAAGGCACCTTTTGGAGGACAATTGCAGAGAAATTTGGCTGACAGGGCAAGACACAGCAGCCTACGGTTTGGGCCCGGATAGCGAAGAGAATCTACCAGGGCTAATTGATAGAATATGTGAGCTGCCTTTTGATTTTAGAATCAGAGTAGGTATGATGAATCCTAAGAATGCATTGTCAATTCTTGACGAATTGATTGGTGCCTATGGGAATCCCAAGATGTATAAATTCATTCACCTGCCAATTCAGTCGGGAGATGATGAAATCCTGCGTTTGATGGGGAGAAGATACACAGTAAATGATTTCAAATATATCGTAGAATCATTCAGAGAGGTTTTTCCTCGAATTACACTGTCCATAGATATGATTGTTGGTTTTCCAGGAGAAACCGAGGAAAATTTCGAAAATTCATTGACCCTCATAGAAGAAATTAAACCAGATATTGTGAATATCTCCCGTTTCGGAATCAGACCAAGAACCAAAGCATCAAAAATGCCCGGACAGATACCTGGATGGAAAACGAAGGGTAGGAGTAGGCGTATGACCGAAATAGTCAGAAAAACCAGCTATATGCAAAACAGGACATGGGTAGGATGGCGTGGACTAGTCTTGATTTCAGAACTTGGAATGAAGGGAGGAGTATTAGGACGCAATTTTTCGTATAAGCCAATTCTTATTGATGCTGATGAGGGGATCCTCAATCAGTTTGTTGAGGCAGAAATCACCGATGCAAAAACAGGTTATTTAGAAGCGAACTTGATTTGAGAAGTAAAGTGGATTTCGGAGATTTGTAAAGTATCCTTGCGATATGCTTCCATGTTAGCGTCTTTTTTTTCTGAAGAATAGATCAAACTACTCCAGTATTAGAAATGTATTAAGGAGCTATTTAAGGGTCGGTAAGATTATTCTTTCCTAGAGCTAGAGTGTGGTAGTTCGTATGAAACTAGTAACAGTACATCTTCCAAAAATGTATGTAGTCGGTCTGGATGAACTCATTAGGGCAGATATTTATCCTAATCGCAGCGAGGCAATACGTACTGCAGTCCGTGAATTTCTAAAAAGAGAGCTCTTGGAAATCCAACAAGCGATAGTAGTAGCCAGAGCATAGGGAGGTAAAAGTTTGAAATCGTTAATCCAAGATGCGCTTAAATATGCAAGATATGGCCAGGACTATGGTGTTGAGAAGGAGATAAATGGGGCCAAAATACTTGTTATGGGTACCGGAGGCGCTGGTAATAACACAATTGACAAGTTAGTTTCTATGGGTATTAAGGGAGCAGAATGCATCGCGATAAACACAGATAAGCAGCATCTAGATTTTGTAAGGTCGGATAGGAAGATCCTGATTGGAGGAGAAGTAACCCGTGGACTAGGTGCAGGCGGTTACCCCGAATTGGGGGCTGCTGCAGCAGAAGAAAGCCGTGAGGCTTTGAGAGAAGTTCTTTCGGGCGCAGATTTGGTATTTATCGCAGCAGGTATGGGGGGCGGTACTGGAACTGGTAGTTCGCCAGTGATCGCAGAGATTGCCAAAGAATCAGACACCATAGTAGTAGGAGTAGTTACAATGCCGTTCAGGATTGAAAAAGGAAGAATTGGCAAGGCAAGACTTGGGTTGAAGAACCTACAAGAGCATGCAGACACAGTGGTGGTAATAGACAACAATAGACTATTAGACATAGCACCACATTTACCAATAAGAAAGGCGTTCAGCATAGTTGATGAAGTGTTGGCTAATATGGTTAAAGGAATTACTGAGACTATTTCTCTACCTAGCCTAATAAATTTGGATTACGCGGATGTTAAATCCATAATGAGCAGTGGCGGAGTGGCTTTGGTGGGATTGGGAGAGGCAGGTAGATCATCCGGAGTTCATAAGGATGAGGAGGAGCAGAGTATATTTGGAGGAGGAAATTCAGGAGGAGACGGTGATAGGAAGAAGCTTAGCAGAGTTGATGAGGCTGTCAGAAATGCACTTAACAGTCCCCTCCTGGATATCGACTATGAAGGAGCCACAGGTGCCCTGATTCATATAGTTGGCGGAGAAGATTTAACATTAGAAGAGGCAAATAGAGTCGGCGACATGATCACAAGTAAGATGGATCCAAACGCTCAGGTAATTTGGGGTGCACGAATTTCTCGAAGAATGAGCGGATTACTCCGAGTCATGTTGATCTTAACAGGAGTTAGGAGTCCCCAGCTACTTGGGCGATGTGACGATGGTTCTGATGTCGGGCAATCCACTTGGGATCGAAATGCACTAGTACCGCGAGGATTATCGTCGAAGTTTAACATGACAGATCGCGATATCGGAAATCTAGGACTCGATAGAATGGACGGCTAAGAAGAGAGAACAGTCTGGGTCGGCCAAACTTTAAGGGTAGATTAGTTGCCATCCCAGCTCATGAATAAGTTTCTTAAGATTTTTGCGCTCATGTTTTCAATCTTGAAACGATAAATCTTGATACGACCAAATCTTTTTTCTTGTATTAATCCCAGTTTTTTAAGAAAATTGAGATGCTGTGCCGTAGCTTCATGATTAAGTCTAGCTCTTCTTGCTATCTCAGAGATATTGAGTTCTCCAGCTATGGCAAGAATTTTGATTATTTTTACGCGTCCTTTTGATGAAAGAAGTTCTTCAATAGGTATACGCGCTTTGAAAGGATCTACTTTTTCAGAAGATATCGTTATCATTTCTTTTCCTCCAGCAAAGTTATCAGTTCATTTTCAATAATTGTTGTAGGAGCATCGAGAAGACTTATCAAGGTGGTTTTTCCGCGCATACCTTTTCCAGATAATTTTGTGGCGATAATCCCGTGTTTATTTAAGATTCTAATATATTCCCACAACTGCGTATGGGCAAGTGGTTGTGTTTCATATTCTTCACAAACAATATTATATACCTGTTTTATTTTTCCCATCATCGTATATGCAGCTTGTGTCCTTCTTAGATGCCTTGCTATTGATAACAACAAGAGCTTCTCGTGTAGTGACAGATCAACAAGGACTTCTTTCCTGATAGTAGGGTATATGTCTGCTTTTGCGCGTCTTACATGCTCTGGACAGACACGAAGAGTACGTTCCTCATCAGCATATTTTCCGGCACGCCATAGCAATTCAAGAGCGTAGCGTGCATCGCCCAATTCTGATGCAATATCTGAAATCAATCTAAGAGCCTTGATCGACATGGCTGCAATATAGAATGCATCTCTACTTCGCGCTTCAAGAATATCATACAGTTGTGGCGCATCATACTCCTGTAAGTTTAGTATATTATGTTGTAGTGTACTGGAAACGCTAGGGTCGAGCTCATCAAAGAAGAGATTCTTGGCGATAAGTATTAGTGAAAGACGCTGAGAAGAATTAAATTCATCGTCTGCAAATCTAGTAAGTCCATATATTAGCTCTTGACGCTCTTCTTCAGGTATGGAGTCGATTTCATCTAATGCCACAATAACATTCAAGTCTCGACGATCTAATAATTCGGTAAGAATTTGAAGTAACTCTCCGCTAGAGAAACCTCTTTGTGGAATATGAGGATTAATGGCACGTACTATATTTACGAGTGTCAAGAAGCTTGTTTTTTTACGTCTGCAGTTTACGTGTACATATTTTAGGTTTATACCCCTATGCTGAGCAACTCTTTCCATCCAGTGGCCAAACAGCTTTGACATGGCCGTTTTTCCACTTCCTACATTTCCAGCTATGATGACCTTTTGACTTACCGTTCCTGGTTGTTCTATGACTGCTTTGAAGAATTGTATTAATTTTTTGAGCTCCTTTTCTCTATGCGGCAAGCGGTCTGGGA